>JAWQJJ010000005.1 GCA_033485155.1 Methanomassiliicoccus sp. | reverse complement strand
AGTTCGAGCCGCAGGGGGAGGACATGTGGAAGAACCCCATGGGCTTCGTGGTGCACTTTTTCTCCGAGGACCAGCTTAGGCAGTTGTCCAAGAGATATGAGCTTCAATGGATCAAGGAGTTCGAGGAACCTTCCCCTGCCTACGTCAAGAGGCTCTATGAGGTAGCGCTCCTGCGGCCGAGGTGAGCGGCATAATCACGCCGGGTAGGCACTCCGTCTCAGGCCATGGAGGGACCCTAGTCGCAAGCGTGGATAAGCGTCATTAATGCGCCATTGAGAAGGCCCGAGGTGTCGGGTGCGGCGCCCCTCCGCGTGCTGAGAACGCCAGCGATATGTACCGGGGGTTGGAATAAGTAGCCTGAGCACACCAGAGGAGCGCCGCCGGATATGGACTTGATCACTGTAATCTACATCGCGAACCTCCTTCTGGCCCTTGCTATTATCTTCCTGGAGCGGCGCAGTCCCAACAACGTGATCTTCTGGATAATGGCCTTGTTTCTCCTTCCCGGGGTTGGTTTTTTCCTCTACATAGTCTTCGGGCGGAGGCCCCATCGATGGAACCGGCGGGTCTTGAGGTTCGAGGAGAAGGAGCGGGGATATGCCCGCAGCTTGAGCGCGGCGGGCATCCCGGGCACCCTGGAGGAGGGGGCCGATCGGTCCAGAGGGCTTCTGAAGGAGCAGGAGCCGCTGGTCCGTCTGCTGCAGGACGGCGGGGCCATGCTTACCGGCGGAAACTCGGTGCGCCTGATTACCGAGGGGCCAGAGATGTACGACCTCCTGTTCGAGGACGTCCGGCGGGCGAAGGATCACATCCATCTCGAGTATTATGTGTTCCATGACGATGCCGTGGGGAACGAGCTGCTCTCCATTCTCATCGCCAAGGCCGAGGAGGGTGTTAAGGTCCGACTCCTCATTGATGATGTAGGAGCTAGACCTTCGCCGATGATGCTCATTGAGCTCAAGGCCAGAGGGGGACAGTACGCCAGGTTCTATCCTTCGCACATTCCGGGGCTGAGATGGCTCAACCTCAACATCAACTATCGAAACCACCGCAAGATAGCAGTCATAGATGGACAGATAGGATACATCGGCGGCTTCAATGTCGGAGAGGAGTACATCGGCAAGGACCCCGAACTGGGCCACTGGCGGGACACCCACATGCGGGTGGAAGGGCGCGGGGTCCAGTCCTTGCAGCGCAGGTTCCTGGTGGACTGGAGCTACTCCTCTGGAGAGGACAGCATCAGTAATCAGTCCTACTTTCCTCGAGGGGACAGCCCCGGGGAGGTGGCCATGCAGGTCGTGTCTAGCGGTCCGACGGAGCGGGCCGACCAGGTGAAGGAGGCGTATCTGAAGCTCATCGCTTCGGCACGTGTATCGATTCGCATACAAACGCCCTACTTCGTCCCGGACAGGAGCGTAATCGATATGCTGAGCATCGCCGCCCGGTCCGGTGTGGACGTCAGGATCATGGTCCCCCGCCGCAAGGACGTGCCCATGGTCCACTGGGTGAGCCAGTCGTATGTTGGTGAGATGCTCGTATCGGGAGTAAGGGCCTATTACTATGAGAACGGTTTCCTGCACGCGAAGACCATCATTGTCGACGGGGTCGTGACCAGCATCGGGAGCGCGAACTGGGATATCCGGGGTTTCAGTCTGAACTTCGAGACCAATGCCGTGATCTACAGCGACGAGGTGGGAAAGGAGCATGAGACGATCTTCCTCCGGGATATGGAGTCCTGCACCGAGCTAACCAAGGAAGCGTACGACCACCGGCCGTTGTCGGAACGGATCAAGGAGTCGGTGTTCCGCCTCGCCGCTCCCCTGCTGTGAACCCCTTAGTCGCGGGGCCTGCTCCCCCTCGACACCCTTGAGGAAATTATTTATTGAGCTGGACCTTCCGCCCGTCCGATAAAAATGGTCGAGCTCGTTAAAGATTACATGATCAAGAAGAAGGAGATAGTCGCTCCTGAGGATTCCGTCATCAGCGCCATCGAGCTGATGATCGAGAACGACATCGGCAGCGTCATCGTGGTGGACGAAAAGACAGGGGCGGTGCAGGGCATCTTTACCGAACGGGACATCTTGCGCCGCTTCATGACCAGCCGGTCCAAGTTCATCCACCTCAAGATCTCCGAGGTAATGACCAAGCCGGTACACACCGTTCAGCCCGATACCAAGCTGGCCGAAGCCGTCAAGATGATGAGAGCCCACGATGTCGCCCGCCTTCCGGTGGTGGACAAGGATGGCAAGCTTGTCGGCATCCTGTTCTGGAAGGATATCTTCGATAACTTCTGCTGCGACAAGATCCAGTGACCACGGCTGAACAGCCCTGGCCGCATGGACCGAACCCCCGGGCTACGGCCCGCTGGACATTTTCTTTCTTTTTCTAAAATAATAATCTCTATTATCGTACATTTGTCGTGATTTTAGAACACGGAAACAACTTTTACTACGATTGTCGATGGCGACCTATGTCAAACTAGGGGTTTTTTAGCCAACTTTTAAATTCGACCTCGAAAGTTACGGACAAAAATTTATCAACGATTCTTGGTTGATCCCAATGAAAGCCCTCTTCGAGCCAGAAAGCATAGCGGTGGTCGGCGCATCGAACGACGAACGGAAGATCGGTCACATTGTTTTCAACAACCTGATCCAGTCCAAGTTCAAGGGGAAGCTGTACCCCATCAACCCCAAGGCCGGGGAGATCCTGGGGTGTAAGGCCTATCCCTCACTGACCGCCATACCGGGGAAGGTAGAGCAGGTCATCATCTGTGTTCCCAGCACCCTGGTGCCCTCAGTGATGGAGGAGGCGGGCATCAAGGGTGCGGAGGCGGCCATTGTCATCACCGCAGGGTTCAAGGAGCTGGGCAAGGAGGGCGCGCTGCTCGAGCGCAAGGTCGGGGACATCGCCAAGAAGTACGGTATGCGCGTCCTGGGACCGAACTGCATGGGCATAATGAACACCCATCACAAGATGAATGCCACATTCACCAACATCCACCCTATGGCCGGGTCCATCGCCATCGCCTCCCAGTCCGGGGCGGTGTGCTCTTCAATGCTCGATTGGTCCACCAAGAGCAGGCTCGGTTTCTCCAAATTCATCAGCGTAGGCAACAAGGTCGACATTGATGAGGCCGATCTGCTCGCATATCTCAAGGATGATGAGCAGACAAAGGTCATCGGGATGTACATCGAGGGCGCCAACCGTGGCAAGGAGTTGATGAAAGAGGCGTTCAGCACCACTCAGGTGAAGCCCATCATCGTACTCAAGTCTGGGAGGACTAGCTCGGGTTCCAAGGCCGCATCCTCGCATACCGGGGCGCTATCGGGCAGTGACAAGGTCTACGATGCGGCGCTCGCTCAGTCGGGCGTGCTGCGGGTGAAGACCATTGACGAGCTGTTCGATCTCCTCCAGGTATTCTCCAACATGCCCATGCCTAAGGGCGATGGTCTCGCCATCGTGACCAATGCCGGCGGTCACGGAGTCATGGCCGCGGACGCTTGCTCCGATTACGGCCTCACGCTGGCATCCTTTGAGAAGAGCACCATCGACAAGTTGAAGTCGTACCTCCCCGAGGCGGCCAACGTCTACAATCCGGTGGATGTGCTGGGGGATGCGACCGCGGCCCGATACGAGTTCGCACTCAAGACGGTCATGGAGGACCCCAACGTGTCCTGCGTCGCCGTCCTCCTTGCTCCCCTGGACACTGTGGATATCAAGGCAGTGGCGGAGCACCTAGCGTCATTCTCCGGCAAAGTCTCCATGCCGGTGGTCGGTGCGTTCGTCGGAGGGAGCAAGACCAGCGTAGGCATAGAGATGATGCACGAGGCCAAGGTCCCCTGCTACGATTCCCCGGACAAGGCCATCCGAGCGCTGGGGGGAATGGTCCGCTACCGTAAGATGAGAGATGCGTCCATTGACACATCGCCCGTGGTGATCGAGGGCGACAAGCGGAGGGCTAAGGAAATCATCGATCTGGTGCGTCGTACCGGGCGAACCTCGCTGAGCGAGAGCGAGGGGAAGGAGATTTTACGTGCCTATGGCGTCGCCATCCCCATGGAGATAACTGCCAGGACCCCGGAGGAGGCGGCCCAGGCCGCTTCCAGGATCGGCTTCCCGGTGGTCATGAAGATCGATTCCCCGGACATCGCCCACAAATCCGACGTGGGCGGGGTGATGGTCGGGGTGAACTCGGAGGAGGCGGTACGGCAGAGCTACGAGCTCATGATGTCGAAGGTCCGCTCCCGTGTGCCCGGGGCCGCTCTCAACGGCATAACCATCTGCCAGATGGTCAAAGGGAAAGAAGTCCTGATGGGCATGACCAGGGACGAGCAGTTCGGGCCGGTCATCACCTTCGGGTTGGGAGGGGTGTTCGTGGAGATCATGAAGGACGTGTCACAGCGCATCGCCCCTCTGTCCAAGTATGACGTGGACTCCATGGTCAGGTCCATCCGCTCGTACCCCATCCTCACGGGGGCGAGGGGAGGCAAGGCCGCGGACATCGAAACGTTAAAGGACACAATCTTCCGCATCGCTCAGATCGCTCTCGATTTCCCGGAGATATCGGAACTGGAGGTCAATCCGGTAATGGTCGGGGATGAGGGGAAGGGCACATATGCTGTGGACGCCCTTGTGGTACTAAGGAGGGAGAACTAATGAGGACACTATTTCTAAGCTCGGTGCTTGAATACTCTGGTAAGAGCACGATCGCCCTTGGCCTGGCCAAGAACTTCTCGGGGAAGCTGGGATATTACAAGCCATTCCGCGAGGAGGTCCTGTGCATCAACCACCGGGTGGTGGACCGGGACGCTCACATGATGAAAGTGGCGCTGGGCCTCGAAGCCAGCGAGGAGATGCTCTCCCCCTTGAAGTACGACACCTTCAATCCCGTCAGCATTCAGAGCGTCATAGATGGGTTCGACAAGGTCAAGGACGAGGCTGAGTTCATGATGGTCGAAGGGCCGCAGCTCTTCAGCACGGGCGCCAGGCACCACATGGACGGTATGGCTATCGCCAAGGAGCTGAACGCCGAGGTCATCCTCATCTCCCCCGGTACGCCGGAGGCGATCGACATGATCACCGTGTATCAGCGGCTCATGGAAGCGAACGGCCAGAAGCTAAAGGGGGTCATCCTCAACATGTGCAACGACCCCGGAGTGGAAAGGCTGGTCAAGAACGGCGGGGTCGATGTCCTGGGCACCATCCCGGCTATGGAGGAGCTCAACTATCCCCACGTCAAGGAAATCGTGGAAGGCCTCAACGCCGAGGTCCTTGCCGGAGTGGAAGGTCTCAACCGTAGCGTGGAGAAGATCATGGTCGGCGGTATGACCGCCGAATCGGCAATGAAGGAAATGCGCCGGCTGAACCGCAAGGCTATGATCACCGGCGGTGACCGGTCGGACATGCTAATGGCCGCACTCAGCACCGACACCTCCTGCCTCATCCTGACCGGTGGACTGTATCCTGACAACCAGATCCTGGCCAAGGCCGAGGATATGCAGGTGCCGGTCCTCCTGGTCGGCCACGGTACGCAGGTCGCCGCAGACATGGTGGACAATCTGATCGCTCGCATAGACCCCTCGGACACCGCTAAGATCGACATGGTGGCTGAGATGGTCCGCCGGCACGTTGACCTGGAAAAGGTCTGGAAGGACTGAAACTCCACTAAACAAATTATTCATCGGCAGGGCGCATCATGGCGGTGCGCCCTGCGTTCGATGCACTTCTAAGCTCATCCGATCGATGGGCGCTCACTTTGCCAGCGCCTTGGCCACCTCTCTGCCCCACGCTTTGGCTTTCTCCAGCTCACCATCCATGAGCATGTACATCCGGTCCTTGCTCTCCACGTAGGCGACCAAGGCTGGCGAAACGAGCCTGAACCCCAGTCCGATAAGCTCTTTATCCATATGCTTGGTGGCATTGCCGCTCAGGCTCGATTTCATCTGGGTGTCGAACGATGTCGCCGACTTGCCGGAGAAGTCGGTGCCCTTGAGGCTGGCCAGGAAACCCTTCATCCGCTTCGATGGCCGCCATGCCATCGTCGGTGCCCCCACGATCAGGCAATCGAAGTCCTTGACGTTCATCTTGCCAGCATCCTCTACGAAGTACGCCTCCACCGAGGCCCCCGTCTCCCTCATCGCCACCGTCACCGCGTCGGCGACTTTGCCGGTCACCTTGGCCTCGGACACCGTATCGTATACTATGAGAACCTTCATCTTACCACTCACCATCCGGTGCTAGCATTATCGTGTTCTATAAATTAAAAGTATCACCCCCCGGTCCGAGGATGTGCCGAAGGCCCTCGCGGGCGGAACGGGCACGGTATTGAAGTATGGGAAACCGATTACCTGGCTCGATCGGAATGAAAGTCATCGGTATCGTAGGTAGTCCGCGCAAGAACGGGAACGTGGAGACGTTAGTACAAGAGGTCCTCAGCTCCGTCGCCGAGAAGGGCGGCCAGGTGGAGAAGTATAATCTCAATCAGATGGACTATAAGGGTTGCCAGGCCTGCATGTACTGCAAGACCCACCACCGATGCCAGCTCAATGATGACATGTCCCGGCTCATGGAGTCGATGAGGACCGCCGACGCGGTGGTCTTCGGTTCGCCCATATACTACTGGCAGTTCACCTCCCAGTTCCGTGCGTTCATCGACCGTATGTATGTGTTCCTTAATCCCGACTTCACGGTGACACTGCCCAAGGGGAAGAAGGCCGTCGTCATCACCAGCCAGGGCAACCCGGACCCCAGGCTGTTCGACACCGTATTCAAGGACTTTGACAAGCTCCTCACCACCTACGGCTTCGTCAAGGTGGGAGCGGTTAACATGGCCGCCGGGGGAAGTCCCAATGCGGTCTTGGAGCGTAAGGACCTGCTGAAGGAGGCACGGTCTTTGGGTCAATCCCTCTGATGCTTCCTATCGTCCGCTTCCTTTCCACGGGTAGCGGACGGTGAGGCCTCCAACTGTATCGATGTGGCTCAGCAACTGGATCTATACGGCACCTACAGCGGGCCGGTCAGGGTGGGAAGGAAGATCCCGACGATGGCGGTAATGATCCATATGAGGATGGCTACAAGCAGCGCTTTGAGCCAGCCTATGCCGTATAACCCCTTCAGGGCCAGCAGCCACACGATGCCTCCAAGAACCGCGGCCAGCAGCCCGTTGCCCAGTAGCCAGTAGGTGATAGTATAGATGACGGTACCGATAAGGGCGGCCAGCACCGCAGTCCCGATGCCCTCCTTCTCCCCCGTCAACTTGGCCACCAGGTAGATGATGATGGTGCTGATCACCAGTGCAATCAAGAAGCCAATTGCCGTGCTCAGAATATCGGCCATGATCAATAATCTCAACCCAGTCTATTTAAAGAAGGGGATGGCCGGTTCGGCCCGGATGACGAATGTCGAAGGCGCCGGCGGAGCGGGACTGGATGGGGCGTAGGAGCTGCTGGGAGCGGAGCTCACAGTGATGATGGCGTTCGAACACCTCGCTCGCCGCAGGACAAGTTGAAGATGTTTCGATCATCGTCCGAAGGATAACCGACCCCCGCTGCACGCAGAACCTTTTTGTTCATTACAGATTTTATAATTTAGGATACCATATATTTCAATATAAAAATCAATCTGGATAAGTATTATCATTTTCAATAGCAGTAAATTGTTTATATGGTCAGCACCAAAAAGCTACGTCGTCAGGGCAACAGGGGCCGATGGTCTTCGTACTAATGGGTAGGCCACGGCCAGGGGCAAGGAGAGACGAAGATCAGCAGGAGAACAAAACCATGATGAACGAACAACGCAGGATGGAAGTACAAAAAAAGTTAGATGATGAGGAACGGGTCCGTCGTATGAAGGAGGGAGGCGAGGATATGAGGGCCCAGATCGCCATGGAGCAGGCTGAGAGGTCCGGCGCATCTCAAACGTCCCCAAGATATGGGCAACAGGGGCAGATCAGGCCCGAGGACACCCAGGACGTAGAACGAAGAGTGGTCCCTGGGCTTAACCCCCAGCTCGAGCGGGGCAGTGGGGTGGGTAGGGAGCAGCCCTCTGATTGGGTGGAGAGGCAGACCGATTTCCCCGCTGGAACTGGCAGCCGATATCGTGACCCCAACGCCGAGCCGAGGGGACCCGCCTCGACCGGTGAGTCGTTCACCAGCGGGCCGAGCATGCAGGGCCCCCCATCCGAACAGAGGTACATGAGCAGGGAGGACATGAGGCGGACCGGGTCCGATGCCGTGGGCTATCCCGCTGGCAGGGGAAGCTATTATCCAGAATCGCCTGAATCGCCTGTCGAGCGCGCTTCTACCGGAGAATCCTTCACGTCCGGCCCGGATGTAGCAAGAGGGGCCGGGGAATCAAGGAAACCCTCCACCACCGACTATCCCGCCGGAACCGGGAGCGTGTATCGCGATCCCCGATACCAGGATACCGAGAGAGCGTCCACCGGCGAATACTTCACCGCTGGCCCAGATGTGGGCAGCAGGGAAGGGGGAGCAGAACGCAGAAGATCGGCCACCGACTATCCCGCCGGAACCGGGAGCGTGTATCGCGATCCCCGATACCAGGATACCGAGAGAGCGTCCACCGGCGAATACTTCACCAGTGGACCTGAGGCGACCGGCCGTGCTCCCTCGGGTGCACCTTCCGGTTACTATCCCTCGGCACCCTCGGGGCAGGCGCCCCGGGAGCAGGGCATGACTGCCGCGGCGGTCTCCAAAGCCAAGGGGATGACCCAGACGGTCACCGAAAAGGCTAAGTCGGTCGACACTGGCAAGGTGGCCTCGACCATGGGCGCGAAGGGAAGGGATGTCTCCCACATGGTCTCCGGAAAGGCCAAGGAGCTTGAGGAGAGCAGGGGGGCGGAGGATTTCGCCAACCGTGCCGGTGAAGTGATCGGCAGGGCCATACGCAAGACCGCCTCAGTTACTAAGGAACTAACCTCCGGCTTTAAGAAGGGGATGAGTTCGGAGCACAAAGAAAAGCCGCCGGAATACTCGGAGACGACGACCACGGAGACTCGCAGGGTCATCCGTCAGGAAGAGGAAAAGTAAAAGGGGGCCTCGCCCCCGTTTTTTTATTATTCGAAGTTGCGTTTGAACAGGTCCATCCCGGCTAGGATGCAATCCAGACCGGACTTCTTACCTTCCCATCCCAGAACCTCGGTGTTCTTCCCCTCCTCGAGGTGCTTATAGGTCCGGAAGAACTCCGCGATCTCCTCCAGGTAGTGGGTAGGGAGATTGTGCAGGTCATGATACTCGCGATTGCGGGGATCCCTGGTCGCGGCGCACAAGACCTTATCGTCGCCACCGTGCTCGTCACGCATGCGGAGCAGACCGATAGGTCTGGCTTCGACGATGCAACCGGTGAAAGTCGGTTCGGACATGATGACCATGGCGTCGATGGCATCCCCGTCCTCGTAGAACGTCCGGGGAACCATTCCGTACTCGAGAGGGAACACCACGCTGGAGTGCAAGACCCTGTCCAGCACGATCGCATCATAGTCCTTGGACACTTCATACTTGTTCTTGCTGCCCTTCGGGGTCTCCACTATCACATTGATGATATTGGGGGGGTCTCTCCCGACCGGCAGATCTTTCCACATGGTCATGTTACGTTCACTCGACCCCGGGACAATGCAACTCGCATTTAATAATTTCCAACGCGATTGCGGTGTCTGCGAGCGTCTCCGAGGTAGGGAATGCCACGGTAGGAAGCGACGTAGAACAGTTGCTCCCGGGCAGCTCCGGTCGGGTCGGATCAAACAGGCCAGATGACTTTGGCCAGGGACACGATGATGACGAGAGCTAGGATCCCGCCAACGATGTACCAAGGCTTCAATACCGGGCCCTTGTCGACCTCATTGTCAAAGTATCGGATGAGGCCTGCAGCGGATTGGAATCCCGTGTTCTTCTTGCTCTTTGGGGGCATATGCTCAAACCTTCAGAATCGCTCAATGTATTAAATATTTTGAGGTGTGGTTCAGACGGCCGCAGGGTGATAACCCAGGTTCTCGTCGTAGCCGAGGACGACAAGGCGGTCCGGACCCTTGACGCGCTTCAATTTTACCCTTTCCACCTCCACATCCTTGGTCGGCACGATGATCCCGAGCTTGATCCCCTGTCCTAGGACATCATAGTACTCATTGCACCTGCGGGGGTGCAGGATGGAGTTTTTGGACTCGATGAAGTCGGTCTCCAGTATCCGGTCATTCAATCTTACCGAGACGATCGCCCGATCTTCCAATAACTCCTGGGTGACCAAGGCTTCGGGGCGCTGCTCCTGCAGCTCCTTGGCCCTCAAGACCGCTACGGCCTTTATCATGTGTAGGGTCGACATAAATTTTTACTATTGTCTCAGGTTGCTTATCCTCTTTTCCTTAGTCCCATCGTTTCGTAAAAAGGAGGAGAGCGTGCAGCCCAACGGGATAGTTTAATTAGAGCGCTCTCTTTTCGCGATTGGTCGATATCATGCACTGGGCAGACGTTGAGGCCAACACTCTTCTGGAAAAGGGCGATATCCATCTGATCAACACTGGGATCACTCCATCGGGGACCCTGCACGTAGGGACCTTGAGGGAAGCGATCACTGCGGAGGCGGTGAGGAAGGCGGTCGCCAAGAAGGGAGCCAACGTCCGCATGATCTATCTCGTCGATTCCTGGGACCCCCTCCGTAAGAGGTATCCCTTCCTGCCGGAGAGCTTCGAGGCTGAGGTCGGACGACCGCTCGCCTACATCCCTTGCCCCTGCGGGGAGCACAAGAACTATGCCCAGCACTATATCCAGCCGTTCCTCGACTCAATCAAGGAGCTTGGCATCCACTGTGACGTGCTGTGGACGCATGAGCAGTACGAGCAGGGCAAGTTCGCCGAAGTCATCGACATGGCCATCACTAAGAAGGATCTCGTGGTCCAGATTCTCAAGGAGGTCTCCGGTCGGGATGTCCCCAAGGATTTTTACCCTTACACGCCGCGATGTGAGAAGTGCGGTCGGTTGACTCATGCCAAGGTGGAGGGGTACGAGTTCCCCTTCGTCTCCTACCGCTGTGCCTGCGGCCACTCTGGGAAGGCGGACATTCGCAAGGCCGACGGCAAGATGCCATGGCGGGTCGAGTGGGCCGCCAAGTGGAAAGTGTTCGGGGTGACCTGCGAACCGTTCGGAAAGGACCATGCGGCGGCCGGGGGCTCGTATGATACCGGGGTCCGGCTGGCGAAGGAGGTCTTCGGCATCGACCCACCGCACCCTATTCCTTATGAGTTCGTGCAGCTGAAGGGAAAGGGGCAGATGCATAAGTCCACCGGCTCGACGGTCACCGGTGTGGATGCGTTGCGCATCACCCCTGCCTCAGTCATGAACTATATTGTGCTCCGGGTGAACACCAACCGCCACATCGACTACGACGCGGGGTTGGGTATCTTGGACATGGTGGACGAATACGACCGGGTTGAGAACATGTACTACTGCGGTGGCTGCGAAGAGAGGGACAAAGACCTCCTGCGGGCTTACGAGCTGTCGCAGCCCGAGGGGCCACGATCCAAGCTGCCCCTGCAGGTGCCGTATCGTCACCTCGTGTCCCTGGTCCAGATCACCGACGGTTTCGAGGGCGTGCTCTCGGTCCTCCGCCGCATGGGCGCGGTGGACGATTCGGTATCGCCGGAGGACATGGGCATCCTGAAGCAACGGGTCGATTGCGTCCGCTACTGGCTCAGCTCCTTCGCCCCCGATGAGGTCAAGTTTGCGGTATGCCAGGCGATGCCCGATTGCCAGCTGACCGAGCAGGAGAAGACCTTCCTCCGCGACCTTCTGGTGGCGATGGAGAGCGTGGAGTGGAAGGGGGAATCCATCCACGACGCCATGTACGGCTGTGCCAAGGCTGCCGCCATCGGCGCCAGGGGTGGGTTCCAGACCCTGTACCGCATCTTCTGCGACCAGAAGCAGGGGCCCAGGCTCGGGTTCTTCCTTTCTACCCTCGACCGGGACTTCGTGCTCGGTCGCATCCGGGAAGCGGGTAACTGAAGCAGCCTGGCCGCTTCTTCATTTTTATTTTTCCAATCGCGCTATTTTTCTCGTCCCCCTCTGATCACATTCTTCGCGGAAAAAGATTTAGGCTAGGCTAAATTTAAATACCGAACTATAGTTTAGGAACTCCGAAAGAAAAATTTCGGTATTCCTAAAAAGGTGTATAAATGAACGAGATCACCCTGGACCGGCTGGAGCCCGGGAGCTCTGCCATCATTGTAAGAGTGGAATCGAAAGGAGCAGCACGGCGTAGGATCGCGGAGATGGGGCTCTGCCCCGGGGCAGAGATCGTCATGGTCCGCAGGGCCCCGCTCAACGATCCGGTAGAGTTCACCGTCCGAGGCTACTCCATATCCTTACGCAAAAGCGATGCTTCCGCCGTGGTCGTCTGGCCGAGGGAGGGATGAAGATATCCGCGGAGCTGTCCCTGGCAATGGTCGGGGAAGGAAGCGAGTGCATCGTAAGGGAGATTGCCGGGAATACCTGGGCCTCTACGCGGCTTAGGGAGATGGGATTCGTGGAGAGAGCCAAGATCAAAGTCCTCAAGACCGATGGCCGAGGCCTAATCGTATGGGTGAACGGAACTCGCTTGGCGCTGAGCATGGGGCTAGCGAGCAAGATCAAGCTGTACTAAGGTTAGGTGGGCAGCGTGAGAAAGGAAATCAACGTAGCCCTGATCGGGAACCCCAATGTGGGCAAGACCAGCCTGTTCAACGTGCTGACCGGTTCGCGGCAGCATGTCGGTAACTGGCCCGGGGTCACGATAGAGAAGAAGACCGGTACCCGATGGCATCAGGACCAGGTCCTGAACATAACCGATCTGCCCGGCACCTACAGCCTCGCGGCCCGCTCGCCGGACGAGGCCGTGGCTAACGATTTCATTGCCGCCGGCGGAGTCGACGTGGTGGTGCAGGTGGTCGACTCCACCAACCTGGAGCGCAACCTCTATCTCACCACTCAATTGCTGGACATGGGGCAGAGGCTGGTGCTCGCCCTCAACATGTCGGACATGGCCGATGCCCGTGGGGATAAGCTCGATGTGGACAAGTTATCGGACCTGTTGGGCGTACCAGCGGTTCGTGTATCGGCCACCGGGAAGAAAGGAATCAATGATCTCCTGAACGTCATCGTTAGAACATCCTCGGGGGGCAAGATCCCCCGCCCGCTAGTGGACCTGGGCCGGGAGGCCGAGGGGCTGGTTAGCGGGATCGAAAGTCTCTTGCTCCGGGAGCGTGGGAGCATGTACTCCATGAGATGGTCCAGTCTCAGGCTCATCGAAGGTCTCATTCGGCCGGAGGACCTGGTGAAGGGAGGAGAGGCCGTCAGGAGTATCAGCTCGATGCTCAAGACGGTGGACCAGGAAGAGATGGAGATGTCCTTCGTGGACCGTAGGTATGACAAGATCACCTCACTGCTCTCCGACGTCTACCACCGGGGAACGGAGAAGAGGTCCCTCTCGGATGCTATTGACCGGGTAGTCACCAACAAGTATCTCGGCATCCCCATTTTTCTCGCCTTGATGTGGGGCATCTTCCAGCTGACATTCGTGGTGGCCGCTCCCTTCGCCACGGCGATCGATTCCGGGTTTGCGTGGCTGTCCGAAGTTATGGCTCAGAACGTACAACCGGATTGGCTCGCTTCTCTGCTCGGGAGCGGCATCATCAGCGGTGTCGGTTTCGTGTTGGTCTTCGTGCCGAACATATTCATCATGTTCATTCTCCTATCGATATTGGAGGACACCGGATATCTGGCCAGGGCCGCGTTCATCATGGATCGGGTCATGTCCAAGATCGGCCTGCACGGAAAATCGTTCATACCTATGCTCCTGGGCTTGGGCTGCAACGTCCCAGCCATCATGGCCTCCCGTACCATAGAGGATCCCAAGAGCCGTCTGATTACCATCCTTTCAGCCCCTTACATCTCGTGCTCCGCAAGGCTGCCCGTGTATGTCCTGTTCGCAGGTATTTTCTTCCCCAGTAACGCGGGGACGGTAGTGTTCGGCATGTACCTGCTCGGCATCGGCGTCGCCGTGCTCTCGGCCCTGGTCTTCCGGCACACGATACTGAAAGGAGAGGGCACACCCTTCATAATGGAGCTGCCTCCCTACCGCCTTCCCCTGTGGAGGGGTACGGTGATCCACATGTGGGAGAAAGGCTCCATGTATCTGAAGAAGGCTGGAACGGTCATCCTCTTCGGCGCGATAATAGTGTGGGCGCTGGCAAGCCTGCCCTGGGGTGTGGAATACGGTACCGAGGCCAGTTACGCCGGAGCGATAGGCCATACCCTGGCCCCTTTATTCGCACCGCTGGGGTTCGATTGGAGGGTGGTCGTCGCCCTGGTATTTGGGTTCCTGGCCAAAGAAGTGGTCGTGGGCGCCCTAGGCGTGCTAAATGGGTCCGAAGAAGGCAAAGGGTTGGAGGAGAGCATCGACAACAGCATGGCCGCACCCACCGCGCTGGGCCTGATGTCCTTTGTGCTCATCTACACTCCCTGCCTGGCGACCCTGGGTGTGATGTGGAAGGAGACCGGTTCCTTGAAGTGGACAGCGTTCTCGGTGATCTACAGCCTTGTGGTCGCATACATCGTTGCCTTCATCGTCTTCAATCTGGGCAACCTGATGTGGTGAGGTGAAAATGTGAACGTGGACAATAAAAGGTCGATGTTATCTTTGACGATGGGTTCGGGGTTCCTGGCCCTGGGAGTTCTGGAATTAGCGGCCATCTTCGCACACGAGGGCTGGTTGACCTATGCTTCAGCCAACGGGAACGTGATGCTGGGATTGGCGCTCCTCCTGGTCGGTGCGACATTCTTTGCTGCCCTGAAGAGGTCCCGGAACGGAGCGGATGGAGATGCCTTCCTCATCGTTGGATGCATGCTGGGCCTTTTCATCGGCCTGGTGGCTTTATTGACTCTGATGGCGGACGCCTCGGAGGCCTTTCTGTTGGCCAATGAAGAATTCGTCGGCTGGGTGCCATGGGACGACTTCACCCCCGCCATACCCATGATGGTCCCCTGCCTGGCGGTGCTGTGGCACGAGCTCAAGGCGTTCGGGGCCGTAAAGCCCCGGTCACAGGTGACGGGGAGGAAGGAATGATAAGAGATACCCTGGAGCTGCTCCGTGTCGGCATCAACACCGTGACGGACATGGCTGATCAGTTGGCCGTGGGCGAAGAGGACGTCCGGCAGAGGTTGAGGCTCCTGGAGGACAAAGGCTTCATCCAAAGAATAATGGACGAGGGCGGTTGCGCCTCAGCTCAATGTCGCGGATGCCGATGTTCAGAGTGTAGGAACGCGTCGGAAGGTGTCCGGAGCATAACCTATATCATGACCGCGAAGGGAAGAAAGGCAGTGGAGAAGGGATGATGGGCCGGGCGGTCCCTGAGTAACCCGGCTTTTTTCCTCTCATTGTCGCTTCCCAGCGGTCAGACATGCCGCTCGGGGGATCACTTCTTCAGCAGGCCCAGCTCGTTAAGCTTGTCCGGCAGGTAGGTGTCGGTCACGTAGTCCAGGCCATACTTGGCCAGGGCTTGTTGCTCAGCTTTCCGGTTCAGCTTGAGCATGAGGTCGATCTCGCCCTTCCAGAAGTCGGTATTGAATCTAGGGTCCTTGAGTTCGGCATTGAGCGCCCTCACGTCCATGTCCGTCAGCTTGTCTGTAGGCAGCTCGTAGTTCTCGATGTCCGAGGCGGTGATACCAATGTACTCGGCGGTGGGGGTGGCGAGGTACTCTGACAGGTGCGCGGTCTTGATCGCGCCGTAGGCCACAGAGGCATAGATGCGGAAGGACCAGGGGTCACCATCGGTGAAGACGATCACCGGCAGGTGCATCTCCTCGTTGAGGCGCTTGATAAACCTCCGAGTGGAGCGGGCCGGCTGGCCTTTCAGATGCACTAATACGGCGTTGGAATCCTCGTCGAACCCGTTCTCCACCAGGCGGTCGAACATACCGCCGGTCTCGATGGCCACCACGAACTTCGCGGAGGTGTTCTTTAGCTCCAGCTTCTCCTTCTCCACATTGTAAGGTATCCCGTAGCCGGAGTCGCCGACGTCGTCCCGACAGTTCATCGCCTTCTTCTTGCCCTTGCGGTCCGTCTCTATGATATTGATGTCGCCGATGACCCTGGCCCCATCCTCCTCGGGGCGAAGCTTGAAATCCTCCCTGAGGCACTGAGTCACGATCTCGAGATCCTCCGCAAGAAGGTTCGACTCGTCCTGGGAATGGAACTTAGCCTTCCCCCAACCCTCAGAGATATAGTACGCTTCTCTGAGCGTCGAGGACTTGTTGGTCTCGATCATGTCCTGGATGAGCTCCAGCATGTACGAGGTGCGGAGTAACATCATGGCTCCCTTGACCTTCTTGGCCGAGCGGGCCCCCCTCAAGCTGCCGTACTTCCACACGTTGCTTCGGGTATCAAACTTGATGTTGGCTTTGGTCCTCAGGGGGAGGACCATCTTGGGTACCTGGCCCTTGTCCAGCTGATCGTAGATCGACTCGGATATGGAATAGAGCCGCTTTATGGCATCAGTGTTGCGTTGATTACTCATCATTGAGCTCCTCTCCCGACTCGTCGTAGTCCGGCTCCTCCTCCTCATCCTCTGCTTTCTCCGCTGCCGGGGCCTCATCCTCGGTGAAGTTGACGCCCTCCAGGTCCCAATCGCCGGGGAGGGGATCGGCACCCATGACATCCACAGGGTTGATGCCAGAGACGTATACCTCCGTCTCCGAAAAGGCATCCTGATCCAATCCCTGAAGCTCGAAGGTCAGCTCATACAAGGCGGTGGAGGCGATCTTGGGCAGCTCCCAGGTAATCTTCTCGTCCTCTTTGACCTCCAGGGGCTTGAGGTTGCACGAGGCGAGGTCCAGGGATCCCTTGGGCAGGACGGTGTGGACTTTGAACCTCTGCTGTTTCGGCGTGTAATTGTATACCTGCACCTTCACCCGGTGGCGCTTACTGGCATAACTGACCTCGTCATCGATCCATACCACGTTCATGATCTTAGTAAGGGTTCCCCGGAGGTCGGGTACTGGTTTGCCAACGATCTTAGAGGTCTTTTCGGCCATCAGCGGTATGATGACCTGGACGATCTCGAACTTGGACCGCGTCTTGGTCTTTCTCTCCTTCTTGTTGAGATGGGTCTTCAGGCTTCGGCCGCAGGCCTTGAGCGCCAGAGATATCTCTTCTTGGATGTTGGGCACGGAGGCGATGGCCTCCTTGGCCTCGGATGTGAACGGAATCTTGGTGGACGCGACGTGGACGAGGATGATGGCCGGCCCGAACGGAATTCCAGAGCCGCCCCGCTGCTCCAGCCCATACCTTCTCCAGTCGGTCCCCTCGATCGCTTTGGTCACCACGCATGCCCCCTGCTGATAGAGGAGCGGCACACGGTTGGCGAACCTCAGGATCTGCACCGGCTGGTCCGATGGGAGGTCGCCACCGTACACGATACCGACCTCGACCAGGAAGGGATTGCCAGTGTGGACCTTGGGCTCCCGGCTCACCGGAGGAGCGTAGAACTCCGGCTTAATGTCCATTAATACATGCTTCAGGCCCTTGCGGATGAGGTTCCCTCCGATCGGTGACAGGCAGTCAACCTGGGGCGCCATGATCTTGACCTTGCCGATCCCCTCCAACAGCTGTTTGGACGATTCGAGGGTAAGGTTGCTGGGCCGGGTGGTCTCGGGCAATCCGGCGGCAGCACAGATCTCCCGCGCCACACGCTCGGAGATGCGGTTGAAATCGTTCTGCAGGAACTTGATCAGGTTCTTCTCCTTGGTGGCCTTGATCATGTTCATCAGCGTCCCGAGCTCAATGCCGTCGGGATGAGGTTTGATCTCCTTGCACAGAGGGGGCATCTGGTCCGTGGCCCGCTCGAATGTGAAACGCTTGCCGTCGGGATCAATGAAGGTGATGGTGGCGTGGGGGTTGACGATCGCCGTCTGGCGGAGATACTCCAGCACCGACTGCTTGCCGGTGACGTACCGTCCATTCATGTAAAAATCCACCCTGGTGCCGTGTGGCTTGTCGTTCCAGGGTATGTAGTCCTCCCGCAGCAGGATGGGGGCGTTCTTCTTGGTGTCGATGATAATGTCGATCTCTTTGGCTGCCTCCGCTCCCTCCACCTTGGACCGTGCGGTGGCTGCCTTCCCGGTAGTGATCTGCCCATACATGATGGTGGCGGAGATCCCGATGCCCTGCTGACCCCTGGATTGCCGCACGGCGTGGAACCTAGAGCCGTACAGCAAACGGCCGAACACATTGGGCATGGATGTAGACACGATGCCCGGGCCGTTGTCTTCGACGCTGACACGGTACTCTTTCTGGTCGATCTTATCGATCTTGACCACTATGTCAGGAAGGATCTGCGCCTCCTCGCAGGCGTCGAGGGCGTTGTCCACGGCCTCCTTGACTCCCATGATGAGCGATTTGATCGGTGAATCGAAACCCAGGATCTGTCGATTCTTCTCGAAGAACTCGGAGACTGATATCTCCTTCTGGCTCTTGGCCAGTTTCTGAGCGGTAGTAGGAGGCATCCCAGAACCACAAAGGAAAGGGGTTTTAAAAGGTTTCACCGTGGGGTGATCGAAAGTGAGACTAGTTCTCGAACTCCTTCCCACAGTTCCAGCAGGTCTTGGCATTCTCGTCCACGGCCGCCCCGCACTCCGTGCAGACGAACTCTTCCTTCTTGCTCTTCGGCTTGGCATCCTTAGGCTCGTCGAACCGTTCCCCGCACTGGGGGCAGCGTTGGGCGGAGCTAGGCACTTCGGCCCCGCACTCTGAGCATACGAACTTCTCCTCCTTGCCGCCCTTGGCTGGCGGGAGAGTGTCGCTCGGTCCCTGCTGCATCTGTTTATCGGCCGCCCGGGCCCTGGTGCGCTCCATCCAGTAGCCCATGATCAGCAGGAGGAAGTACAGGACGCCGATCTCGATGAACAGGGCGAAGATGATCAGGGGGAACCAGTAGACGAAAAGGGCGGTATCGTCGGCATGCAGCGGACCGTAGTTGCTGGATGTAGCCTTGAACCCATCGTTCGTATCGGCAGCGAACCAGTAGCCATAGCTGGACTTGTTGGCCAGGGTGGTCTCGTAGGTGAACAGGCCGTCGTTCGTCGAGGTGTTACCTTCCATCGTCGCGTTGACCACTACTGAACTGGTCTGGACATCATAGACCACGACCCGCACGTTGGAGTAGGTGGAGTTGGTAACCTCCACCGAGAACACGTGGACAGTAGTATCATTGCCGTAGAATGGAGTGACAGTTCCGTTCGTCATCGATCCATTGGCGGTGCTGAGCTTGATGTTCTCGGCGTTCTTCTCCTGGGCGATGATGAACATGGTGTAAGGCACGGCAAGGAGCACGATCAGCACCACGCCCCACACCGCCAATTTCTTCCTGGACTTCAGCCCGAAGAGGACTGGGATGTAGTAGCCTGCCACCGCCACCAGCAAAATGCCGAAGCATAGCAGGTACGACGAGTACAGCAGCAGGAGCGTGCATACGATGAAGGTCAGGGCCAGCCCAACGTAGACCGCGTACTTGTTGGCGCGGAACTTGAGGAACCGGTCCTTAAGATCGTCCAGCGTTGACATCGTTTTCCGCATGCTCCTAGGAGTTATTATAGCTCTGCCCAAGGCAGGGGAACCTTTTTCAATCGCAGAGAAGATGAAAACAGAGTGATGAGGACCGCTGTCGTGGCCATAGGCGGTAACGCGATCCTGCGGAAGGGACAACTCCCGACAAGGGAAAACCAGTCGAGGAACCTTAAGGAAACATGCCGGCACATCGCGGCCATGGTCGACGCCGGCTACCACATCACCTTGACCCACGGCAATGGGCCGCAGGTGGGAGATATTCTTCTTCAGAACGAGGCGGCTAAGGACGAGATCCCGCCCATGCCTCTTGACGTATGCGTGGCGGAGTCCCAGGGCTTGATCGGTTACCTTTTCCAGCAGGCGTTGACAGAGGAACTGGCGACGCAATGTTGCCAGCGTACGGTGCCCTGTGTGCTCACCAGAGTCATTGTCGCCGAAGATGATGAGGCGTTTAAGTATCCTTCCAAGCCAATCGGCCCGTTCTACTCGGCGGACGAGGCGAGGCGGCTGGAGCGGACCAAGGGATGGGAGATGAGAGAGGACCGCGCCCGGGGCGGATGGCGGAGGGTCGTCCCCTCCCCTCGGCCGATAGGGATCGTCGAAGCTGATTCCATCTCTAGACTGGTGAGGGGCGGGAACGACCTGGTCATCGCTGCGGGAGGTGGGGGCATCCCGGTGGTAAGGCGGGGGCACCGGCTGGAAGGCGTCGAGGCGGTGGTGGACAAGGACCTTGCTTCGGCCTGCTTGGCCAAGGGCATGGGTGTCGAGGAGCTGATCATGCTGACCGACGTCGACGGTGCCTACCTAGACCACGGGACGCCGAGGCAGAGGCTGCTCGGCGAGATTACTCCTGACGAAGCCCAGCGCCATCTCGAAGATGGTCACTTCCCTCCTGGCTCCATGGGCCCCAAGGTCGAGGCGGGGATCGACTTCGTGCGCTCGGGTGGGACCAGGGTGGTCATCACCAGACCGGAACTTTTACATACGGCATTGTCAAGTAAGGCGGGAACCAAAATCCAAGACCGGTGAACGAGTGGCCCTTACCATTGATGAGCAGATCAAGGCGATCGAGGAAGAGATCGGCAAGACCCAGTATAACAAGAAGACCCAAGGTCACATCGGTCTCCTGAAGGCCAAGATCGCCCGCCTTAAGATGGAGCAGGAGAAGCGCCGGGCCGCCTCGGGAGGCGGAGGGCAGGGCTATTCGGTAAAGAAATCGGGCAACGCTACCGTGGCGCTGGTCGGTTTTCCGTCGGTGGGTAAGTCGACCCTGCTAAACAAGCTTACCGGGGCCAAAAGCGAGGTCGCCGCCTACGCCTTCACCACGCTTGATGTGATCCCGGGCATCATGTACCACAAGTTTGCCAAGATCCAGATCCTGGACATGCCTGGCTTGATTCGCGACGCCTCACGGGGCAAGGGCCGGGGCAGGGAGGTGCTGGCCGTCGTCCGCACCTCCGATCTCATCCTCTTCGTCATCGACGTCTACGATACCAACATCGAGGTGCTGGTCAACGAGCTATACAACACCGGCATCCGCCTGAACACCCGCCCGCCGAACGTCGTGATCACCAAGACCGACCGGGGAGGCATCGAGGTCAAACCCACCGTTCAGCTGACCAAGATCACCGCGGAGATCGCCGCGGACATGGTCGCCGCCTATGGTTACGTGAACGCCGAGGTCATCATACGCGAGGACGTGGACGAGGAGCAGCTAATCGACGTCCTAACTGGTAATCGTGTGTACCTGCGATCGGCCGCCGTGGTCAACAAGATCGATCTGGTGGACGAGGGACACCTCAACAAGGTCAAGGAGAAGATGAGGCCTTGGAAACCCGTGTACGTGGCGGCGAACAAGGAGGTAGGCCTCGAGGAGCTTAGGGAAGAGATCTTCCGCAAGCTCGACTTCATTCACGTGTTCCTCAAGCCTCAGGGGCAGGAGGCGGACATGAAAGAGCCCATGGTCATCATGAACGGCTCGACCGTAGGGGATCTCTGCGACCGAATCCACCGCTCCTTCCGTCGCAACTTCCGTTATGCCACCATATGGGGCAAATCGGCCAAGTTCCCCGGGCAGACCGTGGGCGAGGACCATCTACTGATGAACGGGGACATCATCACCGTCGTGGTCAAGCGCGGCGGAGAGTAAGAATGGTATATTTTGGACCTCGTTCGTTCCCATCGTGGCCAACGAAAGGGACCAAAGATCAATCCACTGTCTCCGTTCACGCCGATGACCATCTTTTAGCAGGGAGGCCGGCTCGGCCAACACTCTGATCCACCAATCATCCACATGCTCCTTTCCCACCGCGGAAAAGAGTGCCTGTGACGGCAAGTTACCCGAAGGCCCGTACGTCTAAACGCGCCACGGGAATCCCATGGTGTCCGCGGCCGAGCGTAAGATCGCCGAGCTTGAGTCGGGAAGACGCTATCTGCTGTTCGCCTCAGGCATGGCGGGGACCTAGACGGGTCTGCCCTACTGTCTCCGAGCGGGGGACCTTATCGTTTGTCAGGAAGACATCTAAGGCAGTTCTTACATTCTCCTGAAGTACCCTTGATGACTTTGGTCATCGAGGTCGTCCACGCCTCTGCCGTCGGTGTCGACGGCATACTCCTCAACCCCCCATGCAGTCGTCCCGCCCTAGGGACGAGCCTGCCTGGGATCAAGGTCGCCCTACCGCGATTGTCGTCGGGATCGAGGATGTCGAGGCTACCATCGACGATCTGGACCTGTTCCTGCACTCGTTGATCATAAATCAGAGCACAGGCGGACCAGCTTGTCAATCTGCACTGCCATGGCATCGCGGACGGCAAGGGCGTCGGTCCCCCGTTCCCGGGCGGTCCGCTCCAGGAACGATGGGTACCAACTGGATATATGATTGGACGGCTGGGGGAGGAAGACGATCATCAAACCCTCGGGCGGGAAGTTGGTGCGCACCCAGTTCTTGCCCAGCTCCCCGAACACCACGATCGCTTGAACTCCCTTGTTCAGGAGAGCATCCATCTCCCTCCTCCCCGCTTCCTGGGCCTGGGAAGCCAGGCGGTCATCGCCGGGACGGGGGTTCAGATAGATGAGGTGACCAAAGCGGAACAGCTTGTACAACTGCCTCATCTTCTGTTCCTCCTGAACGTCGTTCATCTCTCGCAGGAAGTGCTGCGCACGGACCAGCAGACGGCCCGGCTCACCGGCAGCGAAGATCATTCGTCGGGCGGACTCATCATCGAAGGTCCGGCAGGCGCGGTAGATGGTCATCAGGCCAGGGGACGGACTTTCTGCCACCATGATGACCTTGGCTTCTGGAGGGTTGGTCAGGATCAGCTCTCCGCTGTCGTGGTCCCTGATCGGACCGCTTCCCTGGAATGCTTCCTCGCTCATGCTCTCAGAACCGTATCGAGGGCCAGGAGTATATCGTTTCTCTTATGGCTACGCTCGGCTCTTCTCCTTCAATTGAGAGAGATCACGCGATCGGGGAAAGACATTGGTCCAACGGTAAAATGCTTCATTAATGGCCAGGCATATGTTTGCTATCAGTCAACGAGGTCCCTTACCTGGCCAACAGGCCACTCAATGATGTTGTTCGGATGCTGTACCCGTCAGGGCGCCGGCCGCTGCGATCACAGATCCCAGTACGGCAAGCAAGAGAAAGAATACCGTTCCGCTTGTATCGCCAACGATCATTTGGACCGAGATTAGCTGCCAGAGGGCGTTGGCGAGTGAAATGACCACCAATATCAGTCCAGCGGTGTAAACGAAAGGTCTCATTTCCTCCCCTGTGATATTATTTAGATATTCATATTTATAAATTTATAACAAAAAGTTGCCGGACGGAAGTAAGATCCTGATTGCTAACGTTCCTCATTCCCTCTCTTCTCATCCATCCCCCTGCACTTGCCTTATATCGCCATGGTCCGATTCAAGCCGGGCGTGTTGGATATATTCTCTCTACCATTTGTCATGGAATTGTTCGTTGCCGCTTGCATCATCCTCCTCGTGTTCGGCACAGGATACTTAAAGAAAAGGGAGGACGCAAGGATCGAGAAGGTCATGAACGGGCTTTACCGACAGTACGGAGATCAGGCGCTCTTCATCGATAACATGAGGCGGGTGCGGAAGCTCGCCATAATGGGCGGTCTCCCGCTTCAATGCCTGGCGGTTTTCTTCGCTCCCACTGTCGACAATCACCCAGGCATGTATCTTGGTGTGATCGGTCTATCGCTCTTCGGGCCGATCTGGTTCCTCATTTTTCGCTATGTCGATTACGTCACCATTGCGACCCCCGATTTCGTCGAGAACATCTACATGGGCTTCCGCCATCGATACAAGCAGATGTATTGGGACGATGTTGGGTACGTTAGCTTCGCATGGAACTCCGGCTATGCGCAGCTATCATTCACGAGCTACAATCATCACCTGATGAAGGTACACATGGGCAATGCCAACCATCGGTTCAGGGACCTTGTGAACGCGATCGTGGATCATGTGCCTGAGAACAGGCTTGACTCATCGTTCCGCAAATATCGTCAAGAGCGGGAAGCGCTAAAGAACCAATAGCTGTCAACAAGGTGGGCATAGACCCGACGGACCAAGGGCCGGTCCAGGCCTATTCTACATATAAAAAACGGAGCCAGCAATGCCGCGTGGGAAAATGATTTTATAACGCCATTCCATGTTGCCGGCGATGATCCAAAGGCCCCGGGGGACCCGAGACTTCGGTCCAGAGGAGATGGAGAAGAGGAGGCACCTTGAGAACAAGATGCGCCGGGAGGCCGCGCTGTTCGGCTTCCGTGAGGTATCCACCCCCATCTTCGAGAATACTGAACTCTTTACCCTCAAGTCCGGTCCCAACGTGGTCGAAGAGATCTATGCCTTTCAGGACAAGGGGGGTCGGGAAATATCGCTCCGCCCGGAGCTGACCGCGCCGGTCATGCGGTTCTTCGTCAACGAGCTGACCAACTACCCCCGGCCGCTCAAGATGTTCTACTTCGGGCAGTGCTTCCGCTATGAGCGACCGCAGTCGGGTCGATTCCGCGAGTTTTACCAGTTCGGCGCGGAGCTGATCGGCAACCCCGGTCCGGAGTCGGATGCCGAGGTCATCGCCCTCGCCGCCTCGATCATGAGGCAGGTAGGCCTCAAGGAATACAACATCCGCATCGGCCACATCGGCGTTCTTCGAGGTCTCCTGGCTCAGGCCGGGATCGATGCCACCAAGGCACCGCCCATCCTGCAGAAGCTGGATAAGAAGGAGTATGACGAAGCGAGGACGAGGATGACCGAGGCCGGGATGTCCGCCGAGGACATAGAGAGGATCATCGAGATTACCCAGACCAGCGGCCCGATCGAGGTTCTGAGCAAGATCAGCGGTGAGGCCAGGGACCACCTGGAGTCCATCTTCCATATACTGTCCGACTATGGCTTCACCAACGTCGAGGTCGACCTTGGCGTCGTGCGCGGCCTGGACTATTACACCGGCATGGTCTTCGAGATGGACGCTCCGGTACTGGGGGCGGAGAAGCAGATCTGCGGAGGCGGTTCATACTCGCTTACCGAACTCTTCGGGGGCGAGAAGACCTTCTCCACCGGCTTCGGGATCGGGTTCGACCGGACCTTGCTAGCTTTGGAGCGAGAGGGGTACGCCGGGCCGCAGCATCACGTTGATGCATATGTCATCCCGGTCAACGACAAGATGAAGGACGAGGCGTTCAGAATCGCGGCCCAGCTGCGCCGGAGCGGCAGGATCACCGAGGTCGATCTCATGGGCCGAAGCATATCCAAGAACTTCAAGTACGCCGCCTCCATCAACGCCCGCCAGGCGGTCATCGTGGGGGAGAAGGAACTGGCCCAGGGTTCGGTAGCGGTGAGGGACATGTCCACCGGGGAGCAGAAATTGGTATCCCTAGCGGACCTTATCACGTCAATAAGATGCGAATAGAAATGCCCAAGGTCGGTGTTTGGTGGGGATTCGGAGGAAAATTTCCTTGTTAAGAGGAGAGTTGAGTTCACCGACCTCGGGCACTAATAATTACCAATAATACACTTCTATATAAGGATTGCGCCTATCATGCCGTATCTTGCGATAGTTCGGCACTGGGTTCGAGCACGAAATCGAGGTCAACTCTCGACGTCGAAGTAGATGCGCATGAGCGACCGATACTCGACGATTCTTTCACCTTCCACCTTGCACTCCATCTCCGTCACCCTTGCCCACTGGATGCCCCTGACTGTCCGAGCACACACCGTAATGGCGTCCTGAGCAGCCTCGGAAAAACCCTTTTCAGATATCCCGACGATCTCCACGACCTTCTGTACCATAGCGATCGATGTACCTTGGCAGCTCCTGACCTTAAGGATTGGGTTTACCGCGAGGAAGGAGGGACTTCATGGTGTCCTGCTCTTCGTTGAGGAGATGATCTGCGCGTGAGACCATGGGATGCTCGCGTGGAACGTTCCGGAAGGTCGTCTGCTTGAACTTCGCCCTCAGCGCTCGGACCTCGTCCAAAAAGGGCTGCAGATTGGCAGCCTTGCAGCGGTACACACCGTTCACCTGGCGCACCATGACCTCAGAGTCGCTGAACACCTCGACCTCGTCCGCACCCAGGGCGAGCGCCTCCTTCAGGGCGGCAATGGCGCCGTTGTACTCCGCCTCGTTGTTGGTCATCTTGCCCAAATACCGACCGTATTCCCTTACGATCTTGTTCCCTTCATCGGTGATGACCACGGCGTACGCGGCAGGGCCAGGATTCCCCCGGGATCCGCCGTCGGTGTAGACCTTGAGCCTCATGGTGTCATCGGCCCAGGGGCGCGGAGGACCTTGGTCCGGCGGTTGTGCTCGTCGACCAGGACGATACGAGGTTCGATGAGATGATCGGTCAGTTCGAAGGCCATGATGATGACCTTGTCGCCCACGCGGGCCAGACGGGCCGCCGCCCCGTTGACACAGATGACTCCCGAACCCCGCTCTCCGGATACCGCATAGGTCTCGAACCTCGCTCCGTTGTTGACATCGGAGACGAGGACCCGCTCTCCAGGCCATATGTCCGCCTCATCCAGCAGAGCCTGGTCTATTACGATGCTACCGACATAATCTGGGTCAGCCTGGGTGACCACGGCGCGGTGGATCTTACCCCGGAGGACGCTGCGCATACCTTCGAGCATGTTGCCCTAGCTCAAGAAGCTTTTCCTTTCTCCACCGTCAATGGTCGTCCGTCCTGATGAGAGGGCGAGCGGCCGCTGAGTTGCAGAATATTTTTATCGGTTGCCCTCTTTCCCCTCGTAAAGGGCGTGAAGCCCTAGGAAAGTAGACATAGGGGATAATCATGAACAAGAGAGCGATAGCAGTAGTCGCAATCATTGCCGTTCTGGTCATTGCTAGCGCGGCCGTTGCCTTATTGTACTTGAACAGCGGCGGGTCCAAGGGAAACATCGCCGGAGCGATCTCCATCGTGGACGACCGCGGGAAGACCGTTAACCTGACCTCGGCGCCCCAGCGCATAGTGTGCCTCGGCTCAGCCTTCACCGAGATCGCCTTCGACCTTGACGCCAAGGGCCGCGTGGTGGCCGTGGACTCCTCGTCGGAGTGGCTTCTTAACAGCACCGACAACATCACCAAGCTCGGCGCGGTCAGCTCCATCGGCGTGGAATCAATCATCGCTCAGAATCCGGACTTAGTGGTCGTCTGGAACTTCAATATGTATGCCAACTTCATCGGCAACATGGAGAACTCCAGCATCCCCGTGGTTGCGTTCTACCCTAAGAATGTGCCAACCATCCTTCACACCATCAGCGCCATGGGCGAGGCCATCGGTGAGAAGGCTAAGGCCGACGCCATGGTCTCAGATATGCAGGCTCGCATCGACGCCATCGTCCAGAAGACCTCAAACCTGACCAACGCGGAGAAGCCCAAGGTCTACTTGGAGCTGATGAGCAAGGGCGGGCAGACGGTCGGCAACAACACGATGTCCAACGACCTCATCAACATGGCCGGCGGGGTAAACATCTTCAACAACGGCACCGGGAACTGGAAGGCCTCGGCCGAGAGCATTATTGCAGAAAACCCGGATATCGTCATCATCGAGAACCAGAGCACCAAGACCAACGATGACCTGAAGTCGACGCTGGGCACCTCGGTGAGTGCGGTATCGAACGACAAGATCTACCGCATCGACGGGACCACCCTGACCACCAGCCCCCGGGTCGTAGATGCCCTGGAGCAGATGGCCAAGTGGCTTCATCCCGAGCTGTTCGCCTAGAACAGCCAAACCCATTCTTATTTTCATTCTAATTTATAAATAGATTGGGTAATATCATCAGAGAGGAATAAGGGTCCGAATGTCAGCAACCGAGATCGCTGAACTGCAGAGGAGCAAGATGGCTCGCTGGAGTCTCATCCTGGTAGGGCTGTTGCTGGCACTCTTCGTTACCATCATCGTATGCCTGAGCGTCGGGGTGATCAACATTCCCTTCGACCAGGTAATCTCTGTACTGATGGGCGGGGGAACGGACCGCGACCGGCAGGTCATCATCAACCTGCGGCTGCCGAGGATCCTCCTGGCGGCCATCGTCGGAGCCTCGTTAGCGGTCGCCGGGGCCACCATGCAAGGCCTGTTCCGCAACCCCATGGCCTCGCCCTCGGTCATCGGCATATCGTCGGGTGCGGCTTTCGGTGCCTCCCTGGCCATAGTGCTCGGAGTATCGTGGGCCAGCGGGGCCTTCGCTATCCCGGCCATGGCCTTCGTCTTCTCCTTCATCACCTTATTCCTGGTGTACACCATCTCCAGGAATCGCAGCGGGTACGTGCCGGTGGAAACGCTGTTGCTGGCAGGCATAGCAATCGGTTCGCTGTTCAGCGCCTTGGTCTCAGCGATGCAGTACTTCGCTGGGGAGAAACTGTCCGGAGTGGTCTTTTGGCTAATGGGGGGCCTCAATGACGCGACCTGGGAACAAGTGGTAATATCGCTACCCGCGGTCATTCTGGGTTGCGGGGTGATCACCCTCTTGGCCCGGGACCTCAATGCCATGATGGTCGGTGAAGAACAAGCCGGGAACCTGGGCATCAACGTCAACAGCACCCGCCTGATCCTCCTGCTGGCCTCCTCGCTGGTCACCGCCATGGCAGTCTCAGTGTCCGGAGTCATCGGCTTCGTCGGGCTGATAATCCCGCATGTGGTCCGCATCCTGGTGGGACCGGACCACCGCATCCTGCTGCCTGCGTCCATCGTCGGTGGAGCGTTGTTCCTCATCTGGACGGACACCCTGGCTCGTACTGTGATCGCCCCGGCCGAGCTGCCGGTGGGCATAATAACCTCGTTGTTGGGAGCGCCGTTCTTCATCTACCTGTTGATGGCCCGCAAGAAGTCCATGGGGTGGTAAAGTAAAGCTTAGCGTCACCGGTGTGGGCTTCAGCTATGGGAGCAAGGACGTGCTCACCGCCATCGACCTCGATGCCAAGGAGGGGGAGATCATCGGTATCCTCGGTCCCAACGGCTCGGGGAAGACCACCCTTCTCAAGTGCCTGAACCGCTCTCTATCGCCCAAAGCAGGCACGGTACTCATCGACGACCGCGATTACCGTGACATGACCCGACGGGAGATCGCCACCCGCATGGGAACGGTGCCCCAGAGCGCCAACGTCAACTTTCCATTCACCGCCCTGGACATTGTCCTCATGGGCCGCACTCCCGCCCTTAAGCGTTTCGAGTCAGAGTCCAAGCAGGACCTGGAGATCGTCCAGGAAGCAATGGAAATGACCAACACCGAGCACCTCGCCGGTCGACCTATGGACCAGCTGAGCGGGGGAGAGCGGCAGCGGGTGATCATCGCCAGGGCTTTGGCCCAGAAGCCCCGCATCATGCTTCTCGACGAACCGACCCTGCACCTCGATGTCAACCACCAGCTCGACATCCTGGATCTGATCACCGGGCTGGCCCGGTCGGAGAAGCTCATCGTCATCTTTGTAACCCATGACCTCGCCCTCGCCGCCAGGTACTGCGACAAGCTCGTTCTCATGCAGAAAGGTCGGGTCGTCGCCGCCGGGGACGTCATGGACGCCCTGACCCCGGCCAACCTTCGCCGGGTGTTCGGCATAGAGGCCTCAGTTTATTTTGATGAGCGTATCGGGGCTCACAGCGTGGCGATCATCCGGTCGTGCCGCGGAGAGACCGAGGAATAGGCTGGACGCCGCTCGGGACAATTATAAGACGGATGGCCTGCAATGGTTAATGGTCCATGTCCGGCGATTCCGCGTTCATCTACACAGATGAGTACATGCTGTACCAGTTCGGTCCCAGGCACCCCTTCCAGCCGATCAGGGAACGGCTGACCAAGGACACCCTCGGCTCGCTGGGCATATTGGATGGCCAGGCCAGAGAGGTCACGCCCCCCCTGGTGAGCATGGAGCGGCTCAACCGGGTTCACCCGCCCAGCTTCGTGACCGAGGTCGAGCGAGGATGCATCGCAGGGAGCCTCCTGGATCGGGGGGACACCCCTGGAAACCCCGGACTGTTCACCGGGGCGTTGGCGGCGGTCGGCGGCACGGTTCGGGGGGTCGAGGGCATAATGAACGGTGAGTTCGAGCACGCCTTCAATCCCGCCGGCGGGCTGCACCACGCTCATCCCGAAGCGGTATCGGGTTTCTGTGTGTTCAATGATATCGCGGTAGCGGTGCGCTGCCTCCAGAGGGAGTTCGGATTGCAGCGCATAGCGGTGGTGGATATCGACGGCCACCATGGGGACGGAACACAGGACATCTTTTACGGGGAGAGCGTGCTGACGATCTCCCTTCATCGCTTCAGCCGGGGTTTCTTCCCTGGTACGGGGAACATGGATGAAAGGGGAACGGACGAGGGGAAGGGCTACAACATCAACATCCCCCTGCCTCCGGGGACCGACGACCGGACATACATGGAGGCCTACCGTACCATAGCCCTCCCTGCGCTCAAGGCCTACCAGCCGCAGTTCATCATTCACCAATTCGGCGCTGACGGACACTACAAGGACCCCCTGGTCGGCCTTGGTCTCACCACCCTGGGATATGCTGAGCTAGCGCGCACCATGCATGGTCTCGCTCACGAGCTGTGCGATGGCCGATACCTGGTGGTCGGGGGAGGGGGCTACGACATCGACGCCACCCGCCGTACCTGGACCATCATGTTCGGGGAGATGGCGGGATGGCCGTCGGACCAGGACGAGCGGCTGGCTGCCCTCCACGATCGAGAGACCCAGGAACCCTCACCGGAGATTATGGCCGAAGTTGACAGGGTCATCGCCCGGCAGGAGGAGATCGCCCTACCGATGGTGGAGAAGATGATCCGGTTCGCTTGAACACAGGAGAATGAGAACGATTGGCGCCCTGGTCGGGATTTGAACCCGAGTCGAAGCCTCGACAGGGCTTCATGATAGGCCGCTACACTACCAGGGCTTGCTTTTGACCCAAATATGTTAGTCCTATATATGCGTTTGCGAGACGCCCTGATTGCTGGTACCTTTTTTGATGATGCCGTCACGCACTTCCCGGCCCTGGGTACACGAAATGTGCATCAACTTTATGTGTCTCCCTTGGTTATGTGGGTGGCAGGGAGCCCATGGACGGGAAGCTGAAGGTCAGCAATTACATGGTCCGGGAGGTCGTGTCCATACCTCCTGACTACACGGTGGAGCAGGCCCGGAGCAAATTGATCGAGACCGAGTTCCACGGTCTCCCGGTGGCCGAGAACGGACATATCATCGGGTTCGTTACCGCCAAGGAGCTGCTGAGGGCCATCGACCGACCCAAGGACAAGGTCCGGGATATCATCAAGGTAGGCACCATCACCGTCTCTCCGGACATGGACATCGATGACGCCTCCAGGGTCCTCTTCCGTTACGGGCTGAGGAACGTCCCGGTGGTCGACGATAACGGCCTTGCTGTCGGTATGCTGTCAAATATCGACATCATCCGCTCGCACATCGAGAAGGCCACCCCCAACAAGATCAACATGCTGAAGACTTTCTTAGAGAAGAAGCACGGGGTCAGCATTGCCATTAAGCGGAGGGTGATCCCCATCGAGATGATCAGGCCGACCCAGCATGAGGTTTTTGCTGACGAGCTGAGGGGAAGGCAGTACGAGATCAAGCGGGGCCTGGTCGAGCCTCTTATTGTTATCCAGAAGAACAACCACTACGTACTGGTGGACGGCCACCACCGTGTTCTGGCGGCCAGGGACATGGGGGTACGGCAGTTCCAGGCCTTCGTCCTGGAACCCGACCGCGAGATCGAACTGGGGATGGAGAAGTCGGCCGATGAGATGGGTGTACACACTCTTGATGACGTTAAGATCATCCAGAGCTCGCACCACCCCCTGGTTCAAGTGTATTCCAGATTGTTGAAGGACGAGGAGCCGGCGAGCGAGAAAAAGTGAGCCCGCCGGCCCGTATTGTTTAGAGCTGCTTCCTTATCAACTCCAGGATCATCCTTTGCTCGGCCGCGGCGACATAGTTGATGGTCTTCACCACGGTATCCGCGTTCAACGAGATTGAGTCGATTCCCGAGCGCACCAGGAACTCACAGAACTCCGGATATACCGAGGGCGCCTGCCCGCATATGCCGACCGGTATGCCCTTGGCATGGGCATGCTTGATCAGGTGGGCGATGGCCCGCTTGATCGCCGGATACCTTTCGTCGAAGTAGCCCATCCGGCCCAGGATGTCCGAGTCGCGATCCGCGCCCATGGTCAGCTGGGTAAGGTCGTTCGATCCGATGGAGAAACCGTCGCACACGGAGGCGAATTCCTCGGCCATGAAGACGATCACCGGTACCTCGGCCATGAGATAGAGCTTGAAGTCGTTGCCCCGGTACAGACCCACCCCGTTCATCATCTTCTCGATCTGCTTGACCTCATCCACCGTGCGAACGAACGGTAGCATGACCCAGACGTTCTTCAGGCCCATCTCGTCGCGCGCCTTCTTGACTGCCTTGAGTTCCGCGAGAAACGCCGCCCGGTAGCTGTCTGATACATACCGTGAGCAGCCGCGCCAGCCGATCATGGGGTTCTGCTCCTTCGGTTCGTATTTTGAGCCGCCCTTCATGTCGTGATACTCGTTGGTCTTGAAGTCGCTAGTCCTAAGGATGATGGGGCGGGGGTAGAAGGCCTTGGCCACCATGGCGATGCCTTGGGACAGCTTCTCTACAAGCTCGTCTTCCCTGCCCTGCTCGATCAGCGCGCATGGATGCTCCTGAATATATGAGGTGAAGAGGAACTCGATGCGCATCAGGCCGACGCCCTGCACTGGCAGCTGGGCATACTCCTCGGCCTTCTGCGGTACGCCGACATTGACCATGATCTTGGTAGCGGTGATCGGCGTGGCCACAGCGGTCGCCGCAGCGGCCGCTACTACGGTGGCAGGTTTTTCTTCCTTCTCCAGACCCTCGTACACTACGCCCATCTGCCCGTGGACGGTGACGCCCATACCATTCTTCAGTACCTTGGTGGCCTCGATAGCACCGACAATGCAGGGTATCCCGAGTTCGCGAGCCACAATCGCAGCATGGCAGGTCATTCCACCCTCGTCGGTGACGATGGCGATCGCCCGGGTCATCGCCGGTACCATGTCAGGAGTGGTCATCTGGGTGACCAGGACATCGCCCTGCTTGACAGCGTCCAGGCTCATGTCGTCGGTGTAGATCCGCACCGGTCCGCAGGCCTTGCCGGGACTGGCTCCCAGGCCCTTGATCAGGATGTTACGGGCGGACTCTAGTTTCTCCTCCTTCTTGGGCTCCTTGTTCCCGTTGCCGTTGGTCAGGGTGGTGACTGGCCGGGCCTGGACGATGAACATATCGTCGCCCTCCATGGCCCACTCGATGTCCATCGGCCTGCCGTAGTGCATTTCGATCTGGTTGCCAGTGTCGGCAAGCTTCAGGATCTGCTCGTCGGTGAGTTTCTGCCGCTTCGCGAGCTCCACGGGCACGTCCTTGCGCATGCACTCCCCGCTCTCCCCCCGGACCAGCTTCCAGGTCTGGTTGGAGATGCGGCGGTTGAGGATTTTGCTGTGGAACTTGTCGACGACATAGGTATCGGGAGTGACCTTGCCGCCCACCAACGCCTCTCCCAGACCGTAACCGGCCTCGATAATGATGTGGGGCAGCTCGGAGTTCGGGTCAATGGTGAACATGATCCCGGAGATGTCAGAGTTGACCATGCGCTGGACCACGACGGCAAGCTTAACCTTGTCGTGCTCGAAGTGCTTAGACACCCGATAGGCGATGGCCCGGGGGGTGAACAGGGAGGCCCAGCACTTCTTGACGCTCAGAAGGAGGGATGCTGGCTCAGACACGTTGAGGTAGGTATCCTGCTGTCCGGCGAAGGACGCGGTGGGAAGGTCCTCGGCGGTGGCACTGGAGCGGACTGCTACAAGGGGGTTCTTGCCCTTGCCCAGCTTCTTGTACTCCTCCAGTATGGCGGTCTCGAGGTCCTTGGGCATATCGCCCTCCTCGAACGCCTTGCGGATCTTGCCGGAAGCCTCCTGCAAGGAGGCATCCGATGATACATCCAGGCCAGCCAGGGCCTTCTCGATGACCGTGGTCAGGTCGTTGTGAGTGAGATAGTAATCATACGACTCCGTCGTCAGAACGAATCCCGGCGGGACCTTGAACCCCGCGGAGGTAAGCTCTCCCAGATTTGCGGCTTTGCCGCCTGCGATCGGAATGTCATTTACTCCAAGGTCTTTGATGCTCATGATCCGTCTCATGTACGATCCCCGGTCGACTCCTGTGATTGCATGGAGCATCGCCAACATAAAGTCAATGGTCTTAAACCTAATCTTTTGCAGGACATCTATCGAAATTTTTTAAAATATACTGGCCGTATCGCCCCTTCCAGGCCGCGGACCGCCTGGGTCCGCGGGAAGGCCGAGGAACTGGACGTTAGCGATCTCCGGATGGTAAGCATATACTGGGTATGCAGTCAGCTGCGATATCCTTCAATCGTTTCCGAATAACTCTCTCCTCTATATGCTTAATCGAAGAAATTTGGGCAATAAATAGCCGTTTTTAAGATAAGGTTATATATTTTCAAGATTACACGGAGCCCAGCGAGGGACTAAGTTGAGGACCATGGAGATAAGATGGCACGGCAGGGGTGGACAAGGAGTTGTCACCGCGAACGAGATCCTGGCCGGTGCCGCGCTCGAAGAGGGCAAGTACATGAAGGCCTTCCCCGAGTTCGGGCCGGAAAGGATGGGAGCTCCCATCCGGGCATTCGCCCGCATTTCCGAGGAGCCCATCAAGGTGCACAGCCAGGTCTACTTCCCCGACTACGTTGTCGTGCTGGACCCTACCCTCATCGGCAACATCAACGTGCTCGAGGGGATGAAGAAGGAAGGCGCACTGGTGGCCAACTACGCCGAGGGCAAAGAGAGCCTGAGACGGGCTTTGGCGACCGATCTGGACGTTCATGCCGTGAACGCGACCAAGATCGCCCTGGAGACTATAGGGAAGCCATTGGCCAACACCGCCATGCTGGGCGCGCTGGTCAAGGTCTCAGGCGTCCTGGAGCTGGACAGCATCAAGAAGGAGCTGCGCAACAAGCTGGGCGGAAAGCTCCCGGAGAAGGTCGTGGAGAAGAACATCCTCAGCGTCGAGCGTGCCTACGAGGAGGTGGACTGATGTCCGCTAAGATTACCGTCATCATGGAACCTGGCACTGCCAAGGAATACAAGACCGGCTCCTGGAGGTCCAAGCGGCCGGTCGTGGATAAGGAGAAGTGCATCAACTGCATGTTCTGTTGGATGTACTGCCCGGACAACTCCATCCTGGTCGAGGGCGGAGAGATGAAGGGAATCAAGCTATCTCATTGTAAGGGCTGTGGCATCTGCGCCAACCAATGCCCCAAGAACGCTATCGTTATGGTCGAGGAGGGAGAGCAGTGAAGAGGATCGCAGCGAACGGGGACCAGGCAGTGGCTCTGTCCTGGAAGCAGATAAACCCGGATGTGTGCGCGTCGTACCCCATTACGCCGCAGACCATCATTGTGGAAGCGTTCTCGGACTACGTCGCCGACGGCGAGGTCGACACCGAGTACGTGTGCAGCGAATCGGAGCACAGCTCCATGAGCATCTGCATCGGTGCCGCCGCCGCTGGTGCCAGATCGGTCACCGCGACCGCCTCGGCCGGCCTGGCGTTCATGTGGGAGATGCTTTACATCGCCGCTTCCATGCGCTTGCCGATCGTCATGACCGTGGCCAACCGGGCGCTCTCCGGGCCGATCAACATCCACTGTGACCACTCCGATGCCATGGGCTCGAGGGACAGCGGCTGGGTGCAGATCTTCGCCGAGAACGTGCAGGAGGCCTACGATAACTCTCTGATGTCCTTCCGCATCGCCGAGCATCCCGACGTCCACCTGCCGGTGATGAACTGTCTGGACGGGTTCATTGTGACCCATGCTATCGAGTCCTTCACCCCCGTGGAGGACGACCAGGTCAAGAAGTTCGTCGGGGAGTACAAGCCGCTTCTGCCCCTACTGGACTGGAAGAACCCCCATTCCTACGGGCCATTCGACATGCCTGACTACTACTACGAGCACAAGTACCAGCAAGCCATGGCCATGAACAACGTCATCCCGGTGTTCAAGGAGGTCGCCGCCGAGTTCGAGAAGCTGACCGGACGGAAGTACGATCTTATCGAGAAGTACATGGTCGACGACGCCGAATACGTGGCGGTGGCCATGGGTTCCACCGCCGGCACGCTGAAGGCCGTGGTCGATGACCTCCGCAAGGAGGGTCACAAGGTCGGCTGCATCAAGGTGCGGCTGTTCCGTCCGTTCCCCTACCAGGAGATCGCAAAGGCCCTTGAGGGTAAGAAGGCCGTGGCGGTCATGGACCGGGTCATAAGCTTCGGAGCTGTCGGGCCGCTGTTCTCCGACGTGCGCTCGGCCGAGTTCGACAACCGCATTCACCCTCGGACTGTGAACTATGTTTATGGTCTCGGAGGCAGGGACGTGGGGGTCGAGGACCTGAAGGTCGTGTTCAGGGAGATGGAGGCCGGGACGGCCAAGAACATCAATTATCTGGGGGTGAAGCAATGATATCCATCAAGGAGATGACGGCCAAGCCGGTCAGGCTCACCGAGGGTCACCGCCTGTGTGCCGGTTGCTCGGAGCCTGTTGTCGCTAAGCAGGTGCTCCTGGCGACGGATAAGCCGGTGGTCGTGTCTAACGCCACTGGGTGCTTCGAGGTCTCCACCTCTGGCTACCCGTATTCCTCATGGAACGTCCCATGGATCCACAGTGCGTTCGAGAATACCGCCGCCACGATCTCCGGGGTCGAATCGGCGTACCGCGTGCTCAAGCGTAAGGGAAAGATTAAGGATGACATGCGTTTCGTCTGCTTCGCCGGCGACGGTGCGACCTACGATATCGGTTTCCAGGCGCTGTCCGGGGCCATCGAGCGCGGTCACCAGTTCCTCTTTGTGTGCATGAACAATGAGGCGTACATGAACACCGGCATCCAAAGGAGCGGGGCGACCGAGAAGGGAGCGTCTACCACGACCTGCCCATCGGGCACCTGCATTCCCGGGAAGCGGGAGTTCCCCAAGGACATCACCAAGATTGTCGCCGCCCATGAACTGCCGTACGCCGCTCAGGCGTCCCCGCACAACTGGAAGGACCTGATCGAGAAGGCCGCCAAGGGCTTTGAGGCAGGCGGCCCCGCCTTTCTCAACGTCATCTCACCCTGCCCCCGCGGGTGGAGGTACGACTCGGCGCTGACCATCGATATGTCCAAACTAGCGGTGGAGACCTGCCTGTGGCCTCTCTACGAGTACGACAACGGCAAGTGGAGGATCACCGCTGAGAGCAAGCGCATCGCCGAGGGCAAGGCGGAGAAGCGCCCGATCATGGACTGGCTGAAGTCCCAGGGCCGCTTCAAGCACCTTATGGATCCCAAGCACTCCGCGCTGGTCGAGGAGATCCAGGCCAACGTGGACCGCAAGTGGGACGAGCTCATCCGGCTATCCAAGCACTGAGCCTAAACCCCTTCATTCTTCCTTTTTAAGCTTTTTCAATAAAATAGGCTTGTGGCACATTTTGGGGCAGACTATATTAACTCCCCTAAAGATTCGATAACGGTGAACTGATGGATTTTCCAAGATGCGATAGGTGCGGGGATGCCGGATGCAAGGCCGGCGAGCCCGGCAAATTCAAGGATTGCCCGACCAACGTCTCCGAGGTGACTCGAGAGGAGATTATCGAGCGCTACCATGAACCGGAGACCCAGAAGATCATGCAGACCGCGGCCAAGGTCGAGCGGGGGACCTTGCAGCCGGTGAATGGAGTACTCACTCCCATCAGGCCGCGCATATCCGAGATCATGGCTTTCGCCGACCAGATGGGATGGAAAAAGATCGGAGTGGCATTCTGCCTGGCCGCCAGGGACGAGGGGATCAAGCTGACCAAGGTGCTGGAGGCCCGAGGGTTCGAGGTATGCTCGGTCATCTGCCGTAACTTTTCCATGAAGAAGGTGGAGTTCGACATTCCCAAGGAGAACTGCATTAAGAGTGAGATGGAGTCGGTGTGCAATCCTGTCTACCAGGCCGAGCTGCTGAACCAGGCAGGTACACAGCTGAACATCGTGCTGGGACTCTGCGTCGGCCATGATATGCTGTTCACGAAGAATTCCAAAGCCTACGTGACCACGCTGTCGGTCAAGGACCGCATGACCGGTAACAATACGATAGCGCCGCTGTACTCTGGATTCTTCTCGGAGATATTGAAGAAATATTGAAGGGGTCCGCCCCTTCCTTTTTTATTTCATTACTGCCCAGAGATCTCCTCTTCCAGGTCCAGCATCTCCGACCAGAGCTTGAGGGTCTCCCGTGCCTCCTCCTCATCCATCTTCTCGATGGCGAAGCCAGCGTGCACGACGACCCACTCGCCCACCCTGGCGTCGACCAGGGACACATTGACTTTCCTAACCACGCCTCCGAAATCGACGTCAGCCTGATTGCTGTCGACGGAGACGACTTGACCTGGTACAGCTAAGCACATAGTTCCTCACGCTGACATGATCTTCAAGATGGCCTCGGCTGGCTGTCCGCCGCTCTCCTTGAGGGCCTTGACCGCCTGCTCCCGCCCGGCTCCGGTCTGCGCCATCACCAGCTCGATATCCTCCTCGGGCAGCTGGACCTCCCCGCTCTTCGCCGCGGGAGCGGCCGACCTGGGCGAAACGGAAGCCTCTCCGATGACCTGGAACGTCTTCTGGCCCTGAACCTCCATGACGGTCACAGCGGCGTCCTTGATGACATATTCTTTGTCCTTGGTCCGGATGATGACCTCTTCCACGCCGTTGATATCCTCGGTGGTGATACCCATGCGCTTCATGGCCTGCTTCATCTGCCGAGGGTTCACACCCCTCATACCTGGCATCATGGCAACGACCCTTGTGATTGCCTTGGTCTAGTTAAACCTTTTCGGCCGAGAGGAGCGGGGGACGGAAGGGGTTTCAACCTCACTCGCGCCTCAGGCGGACCAGCACTACCGCCACCATGACCGCCACGACCGCCGTCACCGTCAACATGAGGACACCCAGACTGGAGATGGAAGCAGCTAGGGGCGTTCCCTGCGAGCCTCCCGTTTGGTTCACGGTCACAGAAATGGGTGAGGCACTGGATTCCTGCCCCGCATCGTTGATCGCGCTCACGGCGTAGGTATAGGTGCTCCCCGCGGTGACGTTGGAATCGACGTACATGGTGCTGTTAACATCGATGGTCACTGACGATCCGTCGGACGACTGCCGAACGATGCGGTACCCGACCTCGGTGGAGGTCAGGTCGACGTTCCTAGTGCTGTTCTCCCTGTCCCCATCCTGGAGGGGGAGGAAACCATTGTCGGCCAGGACCCTCTGCCCGTATCCGGGGTCAAGGATGAATGCCGCCCATACTGCCTGCGCGCCCTGGATGGTGCCGTTCGTGTACAGGCGGTAGTACCGGGACAGGGCATAGGTACCATTGTACGCAGCGGCGGTATCGTTCCCTAGGACGGCTTTCCCGTCCGCCGTGCTCTTGATCGCAAGGCACCGAGCTTCGGTCTGATCGGCGAAACCAGCTCGGACGAAGCCTACCGCCCCAGTGGTGTTGGCCACTGCGCTGGCCAGCTCCTTACCATCATCGATGGCGATCGCAGAGGATGCGAACGTTGAGGCGCCCATGACTGACTTGTTGAAAAATAGGTTGGGGCTGCCGGTGGCCGGCGGCACTAACACCTTTACCGCCAGGTCTGCCCCACCCACGTCCTTCCAGTTGGCGATCGATCCGTTGAACAGCCCCCTGAGCTGGTCGAAGGATAGCTCGGTGACCCCGGAGCTGGGGTCAGCGATGACCGCCACGCTTTCCACAGCGACCTTGGTATCCGTCACGTTCATGCCCTCGGCCATGGCCATCTCCGTCTCCGAAACGCTTATGGCCCTGGACGCCTGGTCGATATCAGACTCTCCGGCGATCCATCGCGCGAAGCCCAGGTCGTTCCCACCACCGCGGAGCATCACCGTGATGTTGGGGTAGAGGGCAGTAAAGTTGGAGTAGATGTAGCTCATGGACATGTTCATGGAGTCACAACCGGTCTGATTGATGGTGGCAGGCGAGGTCTCGGGAGGAAGCCAGCTCAGGACCACCTTTCCGTCCTCCTCATGCCCGCTGACGGCCATCGGGCCTCCAGAAATAGCGGATGCCGCGGTCGTGAACATCAGAAGGATGGCGCCCGTCGTCACCAGGGCGATCGCCGATCTTTTCCAGGCGAACATGTCCATACCTGGATGAGGACTATTTGTGCCCATAATATATGAAAAGGACGGCCCGAAGGCCGTAAAAGGTTTACTTAAAGGAACTTCAGGTACCTTTGGACCTCCCAATCGGTCACGAAGGTGCGGTACTCGTCCCACTCGTCCCCCTTGATCTTGAGGTAGTGGTTGAACACGTGATCGCCCAGGGTCTTCCGCACCAGTTCGCTCTCCGCCATCACGTCCAGCGCCTGGCCGAGGTTCTCGGGTAAGGAGTCGATCTTGTTCCGGTGGCGTTCCTCCTTGTTCATGTGGAAGATGTCCTTCTCCACTGGCTCGGGCGGATACAGGCCCTTCTCGATTCCGTCGAGGCCAGAGGCGATCATCATTGCGAACTGCAGGTAGGGGTTCCCTGCGGGATCGGGATTACGCAGTTCGATCCTCGTCTTTACGCCCCTTCCGGCGGGCACACGGATCAGCGCGGAGCGGTTCATGTTGGCCCACGAAATATAGCATGGCGCCTCGTAGCCAGGCACCAGGCGCTTGAAGGAGTTCACATGGGAGTTGAGGATGGCGCAGGTCTCCTTGGAGTGGGCGAGGAGCCCCCCGAGGTACTTCATGGCGTTCTCGCTCAGCCCGAACTTGCCGGACGGGTCGTCAAAAGCGTTCCCCTTGGATCCCGCTAGGCTCTGATGGACGTGCATCCCCGACCCTGACATTCTGTACATGGGCTTGGGCATGAAGCTGGCCCACAGTCCATGCTGCAGGGCGATGGTCTTCACCGCCAGTTTGAAGGTCATGATGCGGTCGGCAACGGTCAGGGCATCATTGTAGCGCATATCCACTTCATGCTGGCCAGGGGCGACCTCGTGATGAGAGGCTTCGCAGTCGAACCCCATTTCATCGAGGTTGAGCATGATGCTCTTGCGGACCTCCTCCCCCTTGTCCAGGGCCATGAGGTCGAAGTAGCCGGCCGAATCGGAGGGCGCGGCCACCGGGTTGCCGCAGGCATCCAGGTTGAAGAGGAAGAACTCAAACTCCGGGCCCAGGTTTACGGTCCAGCCCTTCTCCTTGGCCTTGGCCACCATCTTTTCCAGCACCCACCTCGGATCTCCCTTGAACCGGTTGCCGGAGTGGTCGAAGATCTGGCAGAAGAGCCGGGCGGTCTTGATGCTCCCATTGGCGGTCCAAGGATATACCTGGAACGATGAAAGGATGGGTTGGGCCCTCATATCCGACTCCTCGATGGTCGCATAGCCCAGGATCGACGACCCATCGATGTACACGCCCTCATCCAGCGCCTTCTCGATGTTGGACGTGGGAAGGGCGACGGTCTTTACCGCGCCCAAGATGTCCGAGAACTGCATCTCGATGAACTTGACGTGTTGTTCCTTGACTGTCTTTATGATGTCCTCTCTCGAGAACCCATTAGCGGCTGGCATAAATGATAGTATGATAAGCTTGGTAAAGAGTCTTTCTGATTGAACAACGCCTTGCGAATGTCAGGGCGGGCAGCTCAATCAACTGGACGTCGGCGTCAGGTCTACTCATTCATGAGTGCATCGGTGACCAATGCGATGGCTACCACAATGGCCTCCTCCGCCCCCTTGGACTCTGGAGCGCCCCCGGTGGCGAAGTTGGACTTACCGCCTCCCCGCCCCCCAACCTTCTCCAGGGCCTTGTTGAGCACCTCAACACAGTTGACCTTGATCGACGGATCGCAGGCCACGATGAGCATGAAGCGCTCGCCTACCGTGCCCAGCACGCAAGCCGCGCGGTCCCTTATGAACCGAGTGGCGGCGTCCGTGATGGTCTTCTTATCCATATTCTCGAAGATGCCCGAGTACAGCTTGACGCCGTTGATGTCCGAGGGAACGAGCTCCTCCAGCGCTTTAGCTCCGTACTTGCGGAGCGCAGCGGTCGCTCTCTCCCGATCCCTGATCAGGTTACCAAGCGCCCCCAAGAGATCGTTAGGCGTGGACCCCAGGGCCTCGGCCGCGCGTAGGGCCGTGATGGCCAGCTCGGCCGCGCTCATCTTCGCCCGGTTCCCGACCTGGAACTCGACCTCCAGGTCCCCCACCGGGCGGGCCGAGGTCACCCCGGTGACCAGCAGCATTTCCAGCTCCCGGGTGTTCTCCACGTGCACGCCGGAGCAGGCCGCCCGGTCCACGTCCCCGATCTCGATGATCCTCACGCTGTCTCCGTGGATGCGGTCCAGCTTGACCCGCGTCTCCTCCAGGTAGGGGTCGTCCCGTCCCACGATCCGTTCGGTGATGGCCAGCTCGCGGGCGATGGCCTCCATGGCCAGCCGCTCGGCCTCTTTGACCCTCTCCCAGTCCAGCTCCCCGGAGACGATGACGCTCTTCTTCTCCGGTGTGATGGCGATCTTGACCACCTTGAGCTCCGGGCTGACCCGGGAGAGACTGGAGAACAGCAGGTGTTCGCCGGTATGCCCTTGCATGAGGTCGTATCGCCTCGTCCAATCTATCTTCCCCTGCACCACGTCTCCGACCGTGAAATGATGGCCGGGGACCTTGTGCAGCACATTGCCGTTGTCCTTCTTGACCTCCTCCACAGCCGCTCCCGAGAGCGTCCCCCGGTCAGGGTCCTGTCCACCTCCGCCGGGGTAGAAAGCGGTGCTCTCGAGGACTATCCAGTCACCCCGCACCTCCGTGACCCGAGACTCGAAATGGCGGCAGTTGGGATCGGTCTGGTAAAGGCAAACGGTCATCATCGGTGGCTAATCATTGGCCGCTATTAACGATTACGGGCCGGCTATAACAATCCGGCGGGACCGCTCCCTCTCTAATAGTTACTTATACCCCCATCCTCATTAGACAACCATCCAGTAGGGTAGTTAAAATGCTAGACGAGCTTGACAAGCGCATCATCGAGGAACTCTGCATATCCAGCCAGGGCTCCTACCGTCAGATCGCCAAGAGGTTGGGGGTCCACCCCACCACTCTGATCCAAAGAGTGAAGAATCTCGAGGAGCAGGGCATCGTAAAGGGATACCGAGCCAACGTCGACTACCTGAAGCTAGGATATGAGTTCATGGCCCTGGTGCATATCTACACCGAGGGAGATATCCTCGACGTGCAGGCCAAGATCAAGGCGATGGATAACGTGCTCGCCATCTTCGACGTCACCGGGGAATGCGATTCGGTCGCCTGGGTGGCCTGCAAAAACCGCGACCAGTTCTCTGACCTGATCAAGCGCATGCTTACCATCCACGGCATCAAGAAGACCAACACCTACGTGGTGCTGAACATGATCAAGGATCCCTACCAGTTCATCCCCGATCTGAATATCGCCGGGGACCATCAGGATGAGATCCTATGATCGGGTCTCGGGCCCAACCCAACCCATATTTCTTTCACACTATCGATAATTGAAGGCCCCGCACCGAATGGTTTATCTTGGGGCCACATATTTGGACGACCGCGACTTCTAAAGAGGTCTGGAAATGATGAGGACACACACCTGCGGAGAACTGCGCGCCGATCATCTGGACAAGCATGTACAGCTGGCCGGCTGGATCAGGTTCTCCCGAGACCATGGCGGGGTGCTCTTCTTTGACCTGGCGGACGCGTACGGCACCACCCAAGTGGTGTACGACCCTGAGGCCATGTCGAGAGGGGACGGCCGCGAGAGCCTAGAGAGGATGCTCAAGTCCTTCGGCCGAGAGTCTGTAATCTCGGTCACCGGAGTGGTCAGGAATCGTGTGCCCGGGACCGAGGATTCTCGGAACCCCACCGGGCAGCTAGAGGTGCTCATCGAGGACGCTAGGCTGCTGAACTCTTCCCGACCCCTGCCCTTTGAGGTGGCCGATCAGAAAGGGTCCCTGTTGCCGTCGGAGGACCTCCGTCTCAAGTACCGGTTCCTTGACCTCAGGCGGACCCAGATGGCCAACAACCTGCGGTTCCGACATCGCCTTGTGGCCGCGGCAAGGCGGGCGCTTGACGATCTCGGCTTCGTCGAGGTCGAGACACCCATCCTGTGCCGCCAGACGCCGGAGGGAGCCAGGGACTTCATCGTGCCGTCGAGGATCTCGCTCGGCACCTTCTATGCGCTTCCTCAGTCCCCCCAGTTGTACAAGCAGATGCTGATGGTGGGAGGCATGGACAAGTACTACCAAGTGGCCCGATGCTTCCGGGACGAGGACTCGCGGTCCGACCGCCAGCCGGAGTTCACTCAGCTGGACGTGGAGATGTCTTTCGTGGACGACCGCGACGTGCAGGCGCTCATCGAGGAGGTTCTGTCCTCCATGTGGCGCGCAATCTACGGAACCGAGCTGAAAACGCCGTTCCCCCGGGTCACCTTCTACGAGGCGATGCACAGCTACGGCACCGATGCCCCGGACATCCGTTATGATCTCAAGCTCCGCGATGTCACTGAGATCGTCAAAGGAGCGAACTACGAGATCTTTAAGCGGATACTCTCCAAGGGCGGGCGGGTCGAGTGCATGAACGTCAAGGCCGATCTTATGAGGTCGACTGCTGGCGACGAGTCCGCGGTCGGCCGCAACGAAGTGGATAGGCTCATCGAGTGGGCTAAGTCCCAGGGCATGGGCGGTCTGACCTGGATGCGCATGACCTCCGAGGGACTGCAGAGCAACATCGTCAAGTACTTCCCCAAGGAGGTCACCACCGCGCTGGAACAGCAGATGAACGCCCAGGAGGGCGACCTGTTGCTGTTCCTGGCGGGCTCGGAGATCGCCGCGCTCAAGGCCGGCGGAGAGCTCAGGCGTAAGCTCGCCAAGGACCTCCGCCTAACCGAGGGCAAGGGGCATCAGTTCGTATGGCTGGTCGGCTGCCCGCTGTTCCAGAAGGACAGTGTATCCGGTCAGCTGGAGGCGTTCCATCATGCCTTCGTCCGGCCGGAGAACATGAATCTAGGGGAATGCAAGGACCTTACTTCCATCCAGGGGTTGAGCTACGATCTGGTCCTCGATGGCTCGGAGATCGGCTCCGGCTCGGTGAGGTGCCATGATCCCGAAGTCCAACGCAAGGTGTTCAAGCTCCTGGGCATGTCCGACGAGAAGATCGATAACGACTTCGGGTTCTTCCTCGAAGCCCTGGGTTACGGTGCCCCGCCCCATGGCGGTATCGCCCTGGGCGTCGACCGCTTGGTCTCCATCCTGCTGGGCTGCGATACCATCCGCGAGGTCATCGCCTTCCCCAAGAACAAGAAGTTCCAGTGCCCGATGGACGGCTCGCCGGCGAAGGTGGAGGAGGGCAAGCTCTCCGAACTCCAGCTCCTCTGCCTGGTAGGTGACGAAGAGGACGAAAAGAACTAAACCCTTTTCTCTAATTCCTTTTTCATCCTTTCTGCGACCACCTTGGAGGAATATTTCCCCCTCATCGCTTTCATCACCTGGCCGATGAGGAAGTTGGCCGCCCGCTCGTTGCCCTGGTAATCCTTGACCACTTCAGGGTGCTCGTCAACTAGCTGGACGATGATGGCATCGAGGTCCCCTTCATTCTCGCCCGGAGCCTCTGCTTCCTTGCCGCTGGACAGCGCCGATATGCGCATCCGCCCCTCGCTGTCGGTCATCTCGCCCGAGGCAACGGACACAACGATGTCGACGATGCCGCCCTTCAGATCGAGGAGGCGACCCCTGAGGTCTTTCCAGCTCGAGCTGAGGGGACCCATGGTCCAGCTCATCGCCGCCTCTCCCCCCACCTTGGCGGCGAGGATTTCGAACATGTCTGCCAGGGCCCAGTCGGTGAGGACGATCTGCCGGGCGGCCTGATCGCCCATTCTCCACTCCTTCGACAGCCGGGCGGCGCGGACCAGAGGGGTCTCGGGGATAGCCATGGAGGCGGCCAGGGGACCTATGCGGTAGGTGCCGAGGTCTGGTTCTCCGATGTAGCCGTAGTCCTCCTCGAACTCCTTCTCCCGGCCGGGCATGGTCACTCCTCGCTCCTCGTCGAAGTGCCGGGTCTCCCGTACGATGCGCTTCCCCGCGGCCAACATCTTCGTCTGCCGGTTGACCTCGGATTTCAAACCCTTCTCCACGTTGCGCATGCCGGTGATGTTCTTGATCTCCACCCTCTCCTCGCCCACCGAGATATTAGCATCGACCCGCATGGTCTGCTCCTCCCCGGTGACGCCGATGAGGCGGCGGAGCTCGATGATGAGGTCGGTGAGAAAGTCCCTTGCCTCGGCCGGAGAGCTCATGTCCGGTGCGGTGACGATCTCGACCAGGGGAATGCCCGAGCGATCATAATCGACCAGAGCGACCTCTTCTCCGGAACGGCCGACCCTACGTATCCTGCCGGGGTCCTCCTCGATATGGACCCTCCAGATACCAATGCTCCTCCCTCCGACCGTGAAGTGGCCGTCGGTGCCCAGGGGCGAATCGTACTGGGTGATCTGGAAGTTCTTGGGAAGGTCCGGGTAAAAGTAGGTCTTGCGGGCGAACCACACTCGGTCGGCGATCTTGCAGTTTAAGAACTTAGCGATCAGCACGCCCATCTCCAGGGCCTGGCGGTTGAGGAACGGCCGGGAACCAGGCAGTCCCAGGCATGTCGGGCACACCGAGCTGTTGGGGGTCTCACCGGCGGTGGAACACCCGCAGAACAGCTTGGACCGGGTGGGCAACTGCACGTGGATCTCTAGACCTATCTTCATACCATCACCTCGGGAAAGCGGTAGTGGAATTCTTCCTCCCAGAAGCGGGCGAGACCCACCAGCGAGCCCTCGGTCCACTGTGGGGTCACCGCCTGCATGCCGACGGGCATCCCATGGGAGTACCCGCAGGGCAGCGACAGGTGGGGCATTCCAGCGAGGTTAGGGGGAACGGTAAGGAAGTCGGCCTGGTACATCTCCAGCGGCCGCATGCGGGCGATCTCATCGAACCGCGGGGCGACAAAGGGCATGGTCGGCGTCAGGACGGCGTCGCAGCTGTCGAACACCCTGCGGTACTCGCGGATGATCAGCTGCCTCACCTGCAGCGCCTTCATGTAGTAGCGGTTGCGGAACCCCACCATGCGCGAGAAGGTTCCGAGAAGGATCCTTCTCTTTGCTTCCGGCCCGAAATCCTCCGACCGCGTCTGGGCAAAGAAGTCGTTGAATCCCTGATCGAACTCCTGGTTCATCGCCCCGAACCGCATACCGCAGTAACGCGCCAGGTTCGTGGACGCCTCTGAGGTCGCCAGGATATAGTAGGCAGGGATGGCGTAGCGCAGCGAGGGCATCTTGACCTCCCTGACCTTCACGCCGTTTCTCTCCAACTCCTTGAGGGCCTCGCGGAACGATGCCGCCACCTCAGGTGACAGGCCGACAAGTGCCTCGTCCGGCACCGCTACTGTTTCCACCTCGCCTCTCATATCGAGTACCGGCTGGGTGAGAGAGGTGGGGTCTTTGGGGTCGGGACCAGAGATCACCGGCAGGTATCGTTCCAGGTCCCGGGCCGTGCGTGTCAGCAGCCCGACCTTGTCCAGCGAGTTACCGTAATCGATCAGTCCCCAGCGCGACACCCTCCCGTAGGTCGGGGTGAGGCCGATGACGCCGCAGAACGCGGCAGGGCAGGAGATTGAACCTCCGGTGCTGACTCCCAGTGCGACGTGCTGGGGGATGAGCGAGGCCGCGGCGGCCGCTCCGCCCGAGGACCCTCCGCAGCTCCTTTCCGGATCGAACGGGTTGCGCGGCACCCCAAATCCGGAGTTGGTGCTGAAGGTGCCGAACCCGAACTCGTCCATGTTGGTCTTGCCAAGCAGAAGCCCGCCGCTCTCCCTCAATTTCCGGATGGGCGTGGCATCGAAGGGCGGCCGATATCCCTTCAGGATCCTGCTCCCCGCCCGGGCTTGGAACCCGCGCGAGCACAGGTTGTCCTTGGCCGAGAAGTGAAATGTTCCCTGATCCAGTGCCAAGGGGTCCTCGAGACGCTCGCAGAAGACTTGATGCCTCTCGTCGATCGACCTTAGCTGGTCGGCGGTGGGGAAGGTGGTCACGATAGCCTCGGCCCCCTTACCCAGTCGTCCTTGGTGCCCATGACCTCACGCAGCTCGGCGGGGTCGGAATCGCGGCAGACCACATCTTCGCGCAGGATGTCCTCGACCTTGATCGGCCCGAGGTCGTACTCCTCCACCACTGGTGCCTCGTCGAGCACCGCGAAGGCCTCGATGATATCCTCCAGGTCGGCAGCGTACTGCTCTATCTCCGCATCGGTGAGCTTTAACCTGGCCACCTTAGCAACCTTGCTTACTGTCTCCCTGTCCATCATTCAATTCTCCTGGCTTGGGATGCCCTTTAGCATTAGGGCATCGATATTTAACACTATCCGCGGGCACGGCCAGGCCACCTTGCGGGGACCCGAGTTCGGGAACATATCGAAGGCCGGTAGGCGCACCCCTCCCCAGGCACGTGCCAAAAGAGGTGCGCCTAGACCTCGTCCAGGAGACATCGGGAACGCTCTTCTCGTGGATATCGCCGGAGACCCATGGAGCAATAAGATTTATCAATTCCATGGCCTTACATCAGAAATCATATCGAAGGTGATATCCTATGGCTGAGGAGAGTTCCGACAAGCTCATGAAACAGGCTTATCAATTGCTCGGAGAGGGCGATTATCAGAAGGCGTTATCAAAGTTCGAGAAGGTGACCAAGACCGATGCAAGCAACGCGGAGGCCTGGTTCGGCAAGGCTGAGGCGGCTGTCCTGGTGCCCAAGGTGAAGACCGAGGACATCCTGGCGGCTTACAAGAAGGCCGCCGAGCTGGACCCCAAGAACCCCATGTATCATAGTTCGATGGGTTCGTTCTGCGTGGAGGCCGGACTGTTCAACGACGCCGAGGCCGCTTACAAGAAGGCCGCCGAGCTGGACCCGGACAACGCCCCCTATTATTACTCCGAGTTCGGGGTGGAGTACTTCAAGCGTGCCCCTGTGGTCATGGAGGCCTACATGGACGACAAGACCGAGGAGATGGTCATGAAGAAGTCCCTGAAATACCTGCTCCTGTCCATCGGTCTGGACGAGGCGGGCGCGCTGGAACTGCTCCAGCGCAAGTAAAACCCCTTACTCTTTTCACAGCAGGCCGAGGCGCTTCAATCCGTCGATGACGCCGTCGGCGTGGTTGTACGGACTCACATACTTCGCCACGGCCTTGGCCGCCGCTGAGGCGTTCCCCACAGCGACGCTCTCACCGCATTCCCTCAGCATCCCCACATCGTTATCGGAGTCCCCGAACGCCGCAATCTGGGAGAGGTCGATCCCCACTATCTCCGCCAGCTTCCTGACTCCGGCCAGCTTGCCATGCCCGGGGTCCATGATATGAATGGCGAAGCCGGTGGCCTCGATGGTGACGTCCCAGTCCTTCAGCTCATCCCGGACTCGGTTCAGGTCAGCCGATCGCCGGAGGGCGACCTCAGTGCGCCTCCAGTTGTCAGTGAACAGGCGCTCCACGGGCATTCGGGAGCGGAGGTACTCATATGCCCTCTCCGGCAGGACGCCTTCGGAGACCTGAAATATCTGCTCGCGATACGAGACCACTCCGCCGTTCTCGGCCACTATGGGCCCCTTCAGTCCCAGATACGTGGAGAGGCCGTAGGCCACTGGCAGCACGTTGCCGGAGGCCAGGCTGACCGGAACGCCTCGCTCCTGGACCTTGCGCAAGGCCTCGATGCCCGACGTAAACATCACCTTGTTCATGTCGGTCAACGTGCCGTCGATATCCACTACCACCGCTTTTATGCTCATTCTCGGTTCGCCGCTCCGGCCATCGTGGGAGCGACATAAATCGTTATCCCACCCATGAGGTACCGGGTGGCCGCTTTCGTTCCGACGATTAGGATATATAACTTGAGCCCTCATTTATCAACGTCCGGTTTGACCGTTCGGTGAGGAAAACTCAACTCAGTACGGACCGGCGTCGATAGGGGGTAACGACGCGGATGGGATTCAACCGATGTTCCATGGCGGCAACGCTCCAGACCTATCGGGCGTGATATTGAATAAGGGCAGGGATCGAACGGCTTGATCAAGGGGGGGGCGTCATCATGATGGTGGAGATCGAAGGTAAGGAACATCTGGGTGAGGCGACGAACAATACGGTCAAGGTCTTGCTGGTCGAGGATAACAAGGGGGACGTGCTCTTGATGAAGGAGATGTTGGCCGAGTCCCGTTCGGCTGAGTTCGTGCTGTCCTCGGCGTCCCGGCTGAGCGAGGCCATCAAGTCGGCAGAGACCAATCCTCCCGACATTGTCCTTCTGGACCTCGGGCTGCCGGACTCGGGCGGCCTAAGGACCTTGGAAACGATGAGCGCGAGCCTCACCAAAGTGCCGATCATTGTGCTCACGGGCCTGACCGATGTGGAGCTGGGGGTCAAGGCCATGACCATAGGGGCGCAGGACTACCTGGTCAAAGGAGAGGTGGACAGCGCCGGCCTGGAACGGGCGATACGATACGCTATCCAGAGGAAGAGGATGCTGGAGGAGCTGAGAGAGAGCAACGACCGGTACGTCAGCCTGTTCAAGGAGAACCACGCGGTCATGTTCCTGGTCGACCCGGTGGAGAACAAGGTAGTGGATGTCAACCAGGCGGCAGTGGACTTCTACGGTTATGATCGGGAGGAATTCATCGGCAAGGGCCTGATGGATATCCGGTGCCCGGAGGCCGCGCCGACGGAAAAGGAGCCGCTCTTCATCAAACACCGGCTGGCCGACGGCCAGCTGCGCGATGTTGAGGTCATCACCGGCCCGATCCACATCGAGAACCGCACCTACATGTACTCGATCGTGCACGACATCACTGACCGCAAGCGGGCCGAGGAGGAGCGGGCCCGTCTAGCCCAGGAGGTGGAGGAGCAACGGGGGATGCTGCAGACGGTCATCGAGAACGCCCCAGCCGGCATCCTGGCGCTGTCGGGCCATGACCTCAAGGTGCGGTGGGCCAATCAGGCCTTCGCTGAGGTCTGCGGAGGCGATCAGTGGTCGGAACTGATGGCCGGCAAGCCGCTCACCCATCTGTCGTCCCCGCCACTTCGGCTGAACGAGAAGGTTCAGGCCGTGCTGAGGACCAACACCCCGACCAACGAGACAGAGGTCGAGACGGTCATGGTCAACGGCAAGCCCACCTTCCTTCACACCTCCATCGTGCCTATCCAGCTGAAGGCGGGGGAGAAGGGCGCCCTGGTCCTCCTGACCGACGTGACCGAACAGGTGTCGGCAAAGAACCGCATGGAGGAGATGGCAGTGCGGGCGGACGCCGAGAAGCGGTGGGTGAGGACGATCCTCGACAACCTCCCAGTGGGGGTCAACGTCTCCGACATCAACGGACGGACGACGATGAGCAACGACCTGATCGACACGATCTGGGGAGGTAGGCTGCCCGCCCTGTCCAGCTTGAAGGACTATCGTATCCTCAAGGCTTGGTGGGCCGACAACGGCATGACTGTTCGGCCGGACGAATGGCCGATCGCCCTGGCCATCCGCAAGGGAGAGACGCCGGTAGGGAACGTCATCGATATCCAGAGGCTCGACGGCAGCCGGGGAACGATTTTGTGCTCGGCCGCCCCCATCCGGGACGGCGAGGGCAGGATCATCGGTGGGGTGAGCGTCATCCAGGACATCACCCGGCAAAGGAAGCTGGAGCATGACGCCATCGAGGCCAAGGAGCAGGCGGAGTTATACATCGACCTGCTGTCGCACGACATCAGCAACATGAATGCCGCCGTTTCCTCGTATCTTCAGGCAGCGGTGGACAGGATCGACATCGATCAAAGGAACATGCACTTCTTCACCAAGTCCCAGGAGATCTTGGCCAACAGCAACGAGCTCATCGAGACGGTGCGCAAGATCCAGAAAGTGGAGAGCCACGACTCGAGGTACGGGCTGGTAGATCTGGGGTGGTTGCTGGAGGACGTACGCTCGGAGTACGAGCACTACCCCGGCCGGGAGGTCAAGATCAGCTATAAGACCTCGATCAAGAAGTATGTCATGGCCGGGGAGCTGCTTAGGGACGTGTTCACCAACCTCCTGAGCAACGCCATCAAGCACTCCACCGGGCCAGTGGAGATCTCGATCGTGCTCAACAAGGTCTTTGAGTCCGGAAGGGAGTACTACAAGGTATGGGTGGAGGACGACGGTCCAGGTATCCCTGACGATCTGAAGAGCAAGCTGTTCCAGCGAAAGATGAGGGGGCGCACCAAGACCACTGGCAGCGGCCTCGGCCTATACTTGGTAAGAAAGCTGGTGGAGGATCTCAATGGCCGAGTGTGGGTGGAGGACCGCGTTCCTGGAGATTCATCCAAGGGGGCGCGGTTTGTGGTCCTCCTCCCGGCCGTCACCAGCGAGGCCAAGTCGATGCTCTAATTGCGTTCGCTGCGCAGCATCCCGAGGCTGGTAACCCTCTCGGCGAAGGCGTTGTGCTTGTGAATGGACTCCTCGCTCTCGCTGCGGACGGTGATCTGAACCTCGTCGGGTAGGCCCTCCAGCCGTACCAGCAGCTTTGCGAGCATGGTCCTGACCACGTCCTCGACGAACTTAGGTTGCTGGTGGGCCTGCAGCACCACCGCCGCCTCGTCCGACCGTTTCAGCACCTCATAGGTCGCCGAGGAGAAGGACGACTCCACCAGATCAATGAGGTCGTTGGCCTCCACATCGCACTCCTCGGGCACCTCCACCAGGACGGTGGCAATGTTGCGCTGGTTGTGGCTGATGACCGGCAGGTCGTTCTCGAAGGTGATGCTGTTGCCGTACTGCTCCCGCACGGTCTCCATGGCGCACGGGCAGGCGGTCATCCCCACGACCTCGACCCCGATCGTCTTCTTCAAGCCATCCGCGTTCCTGCTGACGGCATTGGCCATGATCTTGAAGGCCTCGAGGTTCCGTTTTCCGCTCGGTCCAGGCCGCTCAACGAAGTAGTCGGCCACCAGGTGGACCTCGGCGTAGGTCGAGTACTCATGCTTGTCCCGCAATGAGCGGCAGATGTCCGCCGCCACCGTTTCGATCCCCGGGATGGCCTCGACCATGCTGCGGTTGACGGTCTCGTTGATGGCCTCGAGGTTCCGGGACAGATGAGACCCCTTCTGGGTCGCCGGGAGGTCGACGAAGACGTCGATGGTGCAGAACAGGATGTTGTTCCTGCCGGCCCTGGTGATGCGTATCGGCTTCTTGACTCCGGTGACCCCTACCCGGGTCAGCATGTAGCCGTTGGCCAGCTTGCGGTTCTGAACGTCGGTCGTAATATTATCACCTTATTATGCATCCGAGTTTAACCGCTGTAGGTCAATATAGATTATGTAGCTACAGCCTAAGGGCGTAGCTACCTTGCCGGGCCTTGGTGGCCCCGGAGCCAGCTTCTCCGTCCGCTCCCCGGCGGACCGCCGTATGGCGATCGCATCGCCCATCTAGGTTACCGTCCCCGGGTTCGGGCGATCGACCGGACTTGCTCGGTAGTCCGACCTCGCCCGGGGCAATCCCTCTCGTCGATATCGCTATATATGGTGAGAAAATTGGGCGGTGCTGTGATCTGCGGGGTTGACGAGGCTGGCCGCGGCCCGGTGATGGGGCCCCTGGTAGTGGCTGCGGTCATGGTCGAGAACGACCGGGCCCTCAGAAAGCTCAAGGTGAAGGACTCCAAGCTCCTCTCCCACCCGAAGAGGGAAGAGCTGGACCTCAAGATCCGGGAGATTGCCATGGTGGAGGTCTCCGTCGTCACCGCGGCGGAGATCGACGAGTTCATGAAAGGCGATACCCTCAACGTCTTGGAGGTGGAGCGCTTCGCCGCCCTCATCGAACGCCTTCACCCGGAGCGAGCGTTCGTGGACGCTGCCGATGTGGTCGAGGAACGCTTCGGCCGCAACATCATGGATCGCATCACCTGCCGACCGGAGCTAGTGTGCAGCCATCACGCCGACGTCAAGTTCCCGGTGGTGTCCGCCGCGTCGATCGTGGCCAAGGTGTTGCGGGACCGGACCATGGATACGATTCAGGAAGCGATTGGACGCCCCATAGGTTCCGGGTACGCCCACGATGAGGTGACCCTCGCGTTCATCCGCGGGTGGCTCAAGGAGAACGGTTCGTTCCCCCCACATGTGCGGACCTCCTGGAAGACGGCCAAGGACTTATATTCACTAAGCAAGGTTACCAAGTTGACAGATTGGACGGATGGATGATGACGGTAGAGCCACAGCTTCAGGAACTTATAGCGAAGTTCAACGACAAGGTCGAGAAAGACGAGAAGATCCGCAACGAGCTCAAAGGGGTGGACCGCAAGGTCCTCATCGATCTGGAGAGCGAGAAGTACAACTTCCACTTGCGCAACGAGAGGGTCAACGACTTCCAGACGGGGGAGATAGCGGACCCCGACATCACCATCCTGTCCGACCCGGCGACGATGGAAGGCCTTATCTCCGGCAAGATCAAGCCCATGAAGGCAGTGGCGCTGAGGAAGCTGAAGCTCAAGGGCAGCATCGACGACATGCTTCGCCTGAGGAGCCTCTTCTGAACCGTGCTCGGTCGAGAGGCAATCTCACAAAGCTTTATATGGGGTCTTGCAATAGCGGGACTACATAGCGGGGTGGGGTAGCCAGGACATCCCGTCGGGCTCATAACCCGGAGACCGGTCGTTCAAATCGACCCCCCGCTACTCTTTCTTTACCTTTCGATATGGTTAATTGTCGGTATTGTCCTAGGATATCTCGTGGATGTCTCCGAAATTCTTGACCTCATCGCCATGTTCCTGGCCTACTCTGGCGTCCTGATAATCGCCTACGGCGGGGTGGTAGCGTTGGCCCAGACCGTCATCCGGGGTGTCAGGAAGGGGAAGGGGCAGACCTTCACCCGGATCCGGGGAGAGTTCGCCAAGAAGATCATCTTCGGGCTTGATTTCCTCATCGCCTCGGACATCGTGAGCACGATAAACGCTCCGAACATTGACGAGGTCATCCGCCTTGGAGGCATAGTCCTCATTCGTACGGTGCTCACCTTCGTGCTCTCCAAGGAGGAGGCCGAGCTCAGGGCCGAGGAGCGGGAGATGCTGATGTCACCAGGCATCCCGGATGACCACCACCTGCACAGCAACCCATGAAAATGCTAAATGCCAGGTTGCTGCTCACGAGTAGCATGAGACGCGTGCGACGGCCCGCCCCCGAGGTCCTGATAATCGGTGGTGGTGTCACCGGGACGGGCATCGCCAGGGACATGGCAATGAGGGGGGTGGAGGTCCTCCTGGTTGAGGCCGGGGACCTGTGTGCCGGGGCCTCGGGAGGAAACCACGGGATGCTCCACTCTGGAGGCCGGTACGCGGTAAGGGATTCCCAGGCTGCGGCAGAATGTGCGGCCGAGGGGGCGGTGCTCAAGCGCATCGCCCGCTATTGCATCGAGGACTGTGGCGGTTTGTTCGTCTCCTTGCCTCCAGATGACCCGGAATATATCGGCGCGTTCCTCACCGCCTGCCGCGGGGCTGGGGTGTGGACGGAGGAGATAACCGCCGAGGAAGCGTTCCGGGACGAGCCCAATCTGAGCCGGGAGGTCCGCTGGGCAGTCAGGGTGGCTGACGCCTCGATCGATCCTTTCTTCCTAGCATGGGGGAACGTGGAGTCGGCAAGGGAGGCCGGGGCGGAGATTCACACACACCTCCCCCTTCGTTCCCTCAAGGTACGCGAGGGCCGCATCGCCGAGGCGGTCCTGGGTATCGGGAACCGAACGGTGGCCGTCCGGCCGGAGATGGTGATCAACGCAACCGGAGCCTGGTGCGGCCGGACCGCGGCGATGGCCGGGGTGAGGATCGACATGCAGTTAGACAAGGGAAGCATGATCGTATTCAACGGCCGAACGGTGAATGGCCTGGTGAACCGCCTGCGGTCGCCGTCCGACGGGGACATCATGGTCCCCCATCGCTCCTCCACTATCCTGGGGACGACATCGGGGCCGGGGGACCTGGATGACGTCCGGGCGACCCGGGCGGAGGTCGAGAGGCTGACCAGGGAGGCGACCGCAGTCTCCCCGGGGATGGCCACCGCCAGGATGGTCCGTGCGTATGCCGGGGTCCGCCCCCTGCTGTCGACAGGAGGAGTAGGGCGGCAGGCGTCCCGGGGCTTCAGCATCATCGACCATTCAGAGGATGGGGTGGACAACCTGGTGAGCGTGGTAGGAGGGAAGCTGACCACCTACCGCCTGATGGCTGAGAAAGCCTCCGATGTGGCGATGTCTAAGCTGGGTAAGCGGGAAAGCTGCCGCACCATGCTCGAAGAGATCCTTCCGCCGATTAAGGATAGTTCGACATTCCTCCGGTCAATGATGGCCTCCAAGTACGGGGGGCTCGCAGATGCCATCTGGTCCTTCTGCCAGCGAACGCCGCTAGGAATGGATGAGGTGTGCTCGTGCGAAGGCGTCTCCCGGGGGGAGTTGGAGTACTTCGCCTCCTCCCCTGATGTCCGGTCCCCGGCGGACCTCATGCGCCGCACCCGGGCGGGGATGGGATTCTGCCAGGGAGGACTATGCGCCTTCCGCCTGGCCGGGGCCCTGGAAGAGGGCGATCCGGCGGAGGGAGCGTTGGCCTTCATGGATGAGCGGTGGAAGGGAGTGGATCCGGTGTTGCAGGGGGAGCAGCTCAGGCAAGAGGTCTTCCGGGCCCACCTTCTGCGATGCTACGGGATCGATCACACCAAGGGAGGGCAGCGATGATCGCCGGGGCGTCCTGCGATGTACTGGTCATCGGCCACGGGGCCGCCGGGTGCGTGGTCTCGGCCGCCCTGGCCGGCAGAGGACTGGACGTGATAATGGTCGGTCGAGGGACCACGGCAACGGAACTGTCCACGGGACGAATCGCTCTGGGAAACAGCAGGGCGGCCGATATTCTCAGGTCGGCAGGGCGGGACCACGGTCTCTACCTCTCCGGACAGGAAGGGGAAGCGGTCACCAACGTCGGGACCCTGGGACACCAGGACCTGACCTCGAACCACGACTGGCTAGCCGTTCCTGGGGACCGGGTGGCGGTGCTGGGGCTGAGGGGCAACGAGGACCTGGACCCAGACCTGGCATGCCGTTCCCTCTCCTACCGGGCCCCATCAACGGAGTGCGCTCCGCTGTGGGCCGACCCTGGCATCGCCCGATCGGTCGACGCCGGCCGAGGCATTACTCTATCGGATGAGGCCAGGGAGGCGATCGACAGGCTGAGTGGCATTATCTCGGAGGTAGGTCCGGAGACGGTGGTCCTTCCCCCGTTGTTCGTCGGTCCGCTCTACGATCATGCGCTCACCGTCTTGGAGAGCGCCAGCGGCCGAAGGGTGCGTGAGGCGGCAACCCCGCTGTCGAACCCCGGCCGACGGCTACAGGCCTGCCTGGAGGCCCATGCCATCCGGTCCGGCTGCCGCCTCCTCGCCGGGCGTGAGGTTCGGAGTATGAGGTTCCATGGCTCTCTGGCGGCCTCGGCGGAGGTGACCTCCGGCCTCCGCGAGCAGACCATCCAGTTCCGTGCCGCAGTGTTGGCTGCGGGAGGCCTTGTCAGTGGCGGTCTGGTCGTCAGGGAAGAGAGGGCAGTCGACCCCCTGGGGCTCTTCGCCGTGGGGGGTCCGCAGGGGTCCGAGACCGGCCTTCCAGTGCTCTCCGCCGCTCTGTCCGCAGGTATCCTGGAGCAGGACGGGCACGTGCTCCGCGCCGACGGAACGAAGCTGAAGAACGTGATGGTGGCCGGCTCATCGCTCCCAGGCCAGTCCTTCGTCCTGGGAAAAGGTATCGGAGAGGTCGTCTCCTCGGCCCTCCGGGCCGCCGAGCTGACCGCGGAGGCGCTATGACCGAGCGTGTGCTGGACGGCTGCATCAAGTGCGGGGCGTGCGTCCGGGTCTGCCCAATCATCGCCCAGCAGGGCCGGGACGCCTTTCCCGGTCCTCGCCGGCTGGCGGTGGAGGCTCCCCGCTTCGATGGTGAGCTGCATGCACTGCGTTCGTCCCTCCTGTTGTGCACTACCTGTGGCCGCTGCGAGGAGGTTTGCCCCTCCCGCCTGCCCCTACCTCAAGCGCTCGTGAGGGTGCGCTCCCTCGTCCTGGAGGGCGATGAGCGGCCGGAGGGGCAGGAGCGTATGATGGAGAACGTGGTCGCCACCGGGCGGACCGTCGTTCCCTCCGGACCGCCGGCCTCGGTCCCCACGACCGGGGACCTCATGCTCTTCCCGGGATGCATCGCCCACGCCCGCCTTCCCGAGACCATCGTCGCGGCCCTGAGGCTCCTCCGGGCTGCCGGCGCTCGGCCGTACATTCCCGAAGGATGGGCATGCTGCGGCTCGCCCCTGGAGAAGATCGGCGCATCGTCGCTGGTGGAGACGGTGAAGGGCATCAACTCTCGCGTCCTCGGTGTCGCGAAGGTGGTCACTACCTGCCCGGGGTGCACCGTCCAGCTACGTACCGCCCACGGGATGGATGCCTGGCATATCATCGAGCACCTGCACGCCGTGGGCGGGGTGCCGGGAGACCTTTTCGACCCCCACGCCCCGCCGGTCCGGGCGGCATTGCACCGCCCCTGTCACCTGGCCCGGGTGGTGGGACCGCATACCATGGAAATGGCAAGGGATCTGCTGGCCCGGGTTCCCGGGGTTGAGGTCGTTGAGTACGATGGCCAGGATGATTGTTGCGGCGGGGGCGGGGGAGTCGCTTCTTCCCGGCCGGAGGTCGCCGAGGCCATGGCTCGGAGGAAGATCGGCTCAGCCCGCGATGCCGGGGCCGACCTGCTTCTCGCGCCCTGCCCCTTCTGCGTCGTCAACCTCCGCCGGGCGGGAGGCATGGAGGTCCAGGACCTCACCGTTTTCTTAGCCGAAAGATTGGGCCCAGGACAGAATAAATAAATAGGTACACTCCCTGCGCAAGCCCGTTGAACAAAGACCAGTATCTGTGCTTTACCTGCTTGTACTCTGACAAGAGGCCCGAGGCAGGGGTGAACGAGGGCCTGATCTACTGCCAGTCGAAGAAGCTGGTGGTCAGGCCCAAGACCCAGTGCGAGGTCTACGTCCGGGCGACCGCGCAGAACCGTGAGAGCTTCAAGGCCTCGATCTATGGCACCATGGCGGCCGAAGAGTTCGAGTGATCTCATAGGTCCCGGTCAGGGACCTCCTTTTTTAACATTTTCAGGCGATTATCATCGCCACTCTAGCACGGAGGGCGATTGCTCGCTTGTCACCTGCTTAATCTCGAATGGTATCCATTGCGAGGAGGTCACGCAGCCCCGCATGTTACGTACCCGCATCCGCCGGTTGAGCTCTTCGTCGAACTTCAGCTCCAGCACCCCGTCGGCAATGGCCATCAGGTGATTCACCGTCCTCTCGTCGTGAACGCCCTCGTGGATGGTGAAGAACGCGGTCCCGAACTCATTGCGTATGCGGGACGAGGAAATCTGGAAGAACTTGAGTACGACGTTGGACTGGTTGTACAGGAACAGCGTGGACAGGGAGTGAATGATGATCTTCACCGGCCGCTTGGTGCTCTCCGCCAGGGCCGATATGTTGAACATGATGCCCTCGAGGTCCGAAACCCTTCGGATCTCGGTACCGTTGCAGCTGGTCGGAGCGTCCGAGGAGCCGAGCAGGGAGGAGTGATAGTCGATGATGAACAGATTGCGGCCCAGCACCTCCGAGGAAACCCCGAACGAGGTCATCACGTTCAGCAGATCGCTCGGCAGCAGGTCCACGGTAACGAATATCACCATGCTATCCTGCTCCATCCAGTCCTTCGCGATGCTGACGGAGAACTCCAGCATCCCGATGCCCGGGCTCCCGATCATGAGCATGGCCGAGTGCTCGGGAAAGGTGGCCTTTATCAAGCGCTCACCTCAGAGGATGCGGGCAAGGGATACATCTCCTCCGGCCTCCTTCTCTTCGAAGTTGAGGGCATAGCACTCGGTGAACGGTTCCTCGCCGTAGAGCAGGACCGTGCCCCCGATGCGGTCGACCTTCAGGTGAGTGGTGGCCAGGTCGGCCAGGCGTCCGGTGGCGGCGCTGGAGGATGGAGCCAGGGCGACGAAGATGCCGTTGTTCCTGCGCACCAAGGCGAGGAAGTCCATCAGCTGCTCGCTGACATCATTGCCGTACATCGACTGCATAGTGTCGAAGCCCATCAGCGTCAGTAGGGGCTTCTTCGCGCTGCTAAGCGAGTACTCGATGTTCTGCCACTTGAAATCCAGGAACGCGTTGGCACCTTCCACGGGCACGACGCAGCCGCCGATGCTCGAGGTCATCTGATCGGCCTTCTCGGGTATCCTCACCAGGCGGTCGACCTCTGTCCCCTGAAGATAGCGGGCGATCTTGGCTCGGGCATTCTCCGCCGATGCTTTCCGCATGGGGACCCACAGTACCCCCCGGCCGAGGGAAACGAAATTGCACACCAGTGACGATTCGAGCTCGTTGCTAACCGTCGTCGGGACCCCCTGTCCCAGTTCGATGAGGGTGATCGATCCCTTCTCCAGGCCGCCGTTCAGCGATACGTCCAGGTCCCCCAGTCCGCAGGACACGCGCTCCTCGCGGTCGGGAATCGGCTTCCACTGGCCGCGGGGAGGATGGGCCGACTGGCGGTGGTTATAGCTGAATGTCTGGATGCGCCCGCCGTCAAGGGTAAAGATGAACTTCGGCTGCTGGATCTCGCAACCTCTCAGCTTGACCACTTCCAGCTCCCGGAGGCGCCGGCGGTTATACTCGGTGGAGGAGAAGTTGACGACCCCGTCTCCTAGGTAGTCCATCTCCGGGTTGGAGGTCTCCAGTACGAACATGACGTTGGAACCGTAACCCTCCACGATGTCCCTCTGGATCGTGGTGATGAGCTTGGAGCAGCCGATGTTGTACTTATCGGCCAGGGCGTCGATCGAGTCGATGACCACCAGCCCCTTGGCCGGCAGGTTGCCTTCGATGCAGCGATAGAGCATCTCCAGCTCGCCCAGGTCCTTACCTATGGAGATGGCGAGACCGCCGACCTTCGCTATCTCCATCGGCGGGTTCTTCACTCCCTTGAGGTCGCTCAGCCCGGTTCGCTTCACCCCATCGCCCTGATTCGAATCAGAGAAGCTGTCTGTACGCACCAAGTGGTTGCTCTTCTCCTTGAGCCAGCTGAACTGTGTCAGCAGGCTGGCGTCGGACACTCGGGTCGAATGGTAGAACCCCCATTCCACCGGGGACAGCTCCTCGATGGTCTGAAGCGCGAAGGTGGTCTTGCCAGCACCGGCCGTGCCCCGCACGATCAGCGAGTGCCCACCAGGATTGGTGAAGAACTGGTAAACCTCGGCGGGTATCTTCAACCTCATCGGCTCTTGCATGGAATGGCCTCTTTTTAACTAAAGGCCTGAATAAAAGCCCTGGGGAGCGGTTTAAACCTTTGTTGCACAGTACTATAAGTGATAACATCTCGGGTCCGAGTGGCGCCGGTAATCATTGGGTCAAAAAGGTTTATGAGCTGAAAGCCGAATCGACTCTGGGAGGAAGTAGGTTGAAAGCGGTAATACTGGCTGCTGGGGAAGGGACCAGATTGCGTCCCTTCACTATGTCTAGGCCCAAAGGAATGATACCGGTCGGGAACCGACCCATCCTCGAATACATCGTCGAGGCGCTGGTCCATAACGGGGTCAAGGACATCGTCATGGTGGTCGGTTACCGTAAGGACACCATCCTGTCCCACTTCGAGGATGGTAGGCGGTTCGACGCCCGCATCGAGTACGTTACCCAGGACAAGCAGCTGGGGACCGCTCACGCTCTCTCCCTGGCCGCCCGGCACCTGAACGGAGAGGACTTTCTAACCGTAGCCGGGGACAACCTGATCGATGCCCGACTGATCGCCGATCTGCTGGCCAAGAAGAAGGGGTCCTCGCTGGTGGTCACCGAGTCAGAGATACCGGCCAAGTATGGCGTGGTCCAGATCAAAGACGACAGGATCAGCAACATCGTGGAGAAGCCGGAGGTCAGGGTGGGCAACATCATCAACACGGGGGTCTATCGCTTCAAGAGCGACCTGATGAAGTACTTCACCGAGCAGACCTTCGATATGGAACGAGGTATCACTCAGGTTCTCGCACCAATGATCTCCAAGCTCGACTTCACCCCGGTGAAGACCAAGGGCAAATGGATCGACGCGGTGTATCCATGGGACCTCCTGGGAATTAATTCATCGGCCCTGGAGTTCCACGGACAGGGGATCAACGGGACGGTGGAGAACGGGGTCACCATCAAAGGTCCGGTATCCATTGGCACCGGTACCCGTATCCGTTCCGGCTCGTACATCGAGGGTCCGGTGGCGATCGGGGAAGGCTGCGACATCGGCCCGAACGTCACCATCATGCCGTCCACCAGCATAGGCAACGGAGTGATCATCGCCCCGTATACCTACATCGACAACTGCCTCATCATGAGCAGCGTCCGGATCGGCTCGCATTCCCATGTCTCGCACTCAGTGCTGGATGACGGAGTGAAGGTCGGGCCGGGATTAACCGCCCCCACCGGCTCCACCCATGCGGTGGTGGACCGCGAGGTATTCAAGCTCCCGGACGTGGGGGCGCTGATCGGCCAGGACACCAGGATCGGGTCCCGGGTGGTCATCTCTTCAGGCAAAGTCATCGGGGCGGGTTGCCGCGTCGAGGACGGTGTGAGGGTGAGCGCAAATCTTGACAACAACAGCGTAGTGGTCTGATATGTGCGGCATCATCGGTTACGCGGGCTACCGCGAAGCGCAGGAGGTCCTGCTGGATGGGCTCAAGAGGCTTGAGTACAGGGGCTACGACTCCGCCGGTGTGGCCGTCGTGGGGAGCGGCCTAAAGGTGTTCAAGGACAAGGGAGAGATCTCCAAGCTCGCGGACAGCATGCCCCGGCTATCGGGTCACCTCGGCGTGGGCCACACCCGCTGGGCGACCTGCGGTAAGCCGTCCCAGCAGAACGCCCACCCCTTCCTGGACTGCACCGGTCAGATCGCAGTGGTGCACAACGGGATCATCGAGAACTACCTGGCCTTGAGGGAGAAGCTCACCCAGGAAGGTCACGTGTTCACCTCGGAGACCGACACCGAGGTCCTCGTCCACCTGCTGGAAAAGCACTACAAAGGCGATCTCCACGCCGCGCTCAAGGAAACGCTGAGGGAGGTCAAAGGCACCTACGCCGTCGTGGCCATCCGGGCGGACGGGAAGGAGCTGGTGGCGGCACGCAAAGAGAACCCCCTGGTGGTCGGCCTGGGAGTGGGGGAGAACATCATCGCCTCGGACGTCACCGCCATGCTCAACTACACCAACAAGGCGATGTACATCATGGACGGGGAGACCGTGGTTCTCCGTTCGGACAAGGTCACCGTCTACGATAGCAACGGCAAGACGGTGGAGAGGGATCCATGCATCATCACCTGGACTGTGGATGACGCCAAGCGGGGCGGTTTCGAGCACTACATGCTCAAGGAGATCTTTGAGCAGCCCACCGCTATCCACAACTCTCTCCTGGGCAGCCTGGACGAGCTTGAGACAGGGTGTCTGATGGTCAACCGTGAGCCTGCCTCGGTCAAGTTGGTGGCCTGCGGTACCTCGTACCATGCGTCGATGGTTGGCAAGTACATCATCGAGGCATTAGCCAAGATCCCCACCACGGTGGAGCTGGCATCGGAATACCGCTACTCACCGGGCACCGGGGAGAACCCCCTGACCGTACTGTTGACACAGTCCGGAGAGACCGCCGACACCCTGGCCGCCGCGCGGGAGGCCCGCCGTAGAGGATGCCCGACCCTGGCCGTGACCAACGTGGTCGGCAGCACGATCGCCCGGGAGGTGGACAGAGTGTTCTACACTAAGGCCGGCCCGGAGATCGGAGTCGCCGCCACCAAGACCTACACCGCTCAGCTGATGGCCATGTATCTGCTGGGCATCAGGCTGGGACAGCTATGCCGCACCCTGGGGAGGGATGAGGTGAGGGAACTGACCTCGGAGCTGAGGGGCATGCCTCGGTACATAGGCAAGGTGCTGGACCGGGCGCCGGAGGTGGAAGCGGCCACCGCCATGCTCGTCCCCGCCCGGGACGTCTTCTTCCTCGGACGCAACATCAACTACCCCACGATGCTGGAGGGCGCTCTGAAGCTCAAGGAGATCTCCTACATTCATGCCGAGGGCTACGCCGCGGGAGAGCTCAAGCATGGGCCCTTAGCACTGCTGGACGCCTCCACCCCGGTAGTGGCGGCGTGTATCCGGGACCACACCTACGAGAAGATGCTGGCTAACATCTCCGAGGTCGCCGCCAGGGGCAGCCCCATCCTCGCCATCGGCATCGAGGGCGACAGCGATCTGGCTGCGGTGGCCGACGCCACGGTGAGCGTGCCGACCGTCAACCCCATACTGTCACCGGTCCCCCTGACCGTGATGGTGCAGCTGATATCCTACTATACTGCGAAGAAAAGGGGCTGCTCGATCGACAAGCCCAGGAACCTAGCCAAGAGCGTCACGGTGGACTAGTCGAGCCTCTCCGGGCAGGTGTCACGCCGGGAGCACGAGCGGCACTTGCCCGGTCGATCATGATCGCGGTGCACCTCGCCTGAGGCCATAGCCGCCCTCATTTCCTCGATCTTCGTCAGCAGAAGGGCACGGAGGTTGTTGTCGTAGGCTATGATATGCTCCACATCCCCGTACCTCAGAATGCCGTAGTTGACGGTGCCCCTCTTCTCTAACAAAAGACAGTAGGCGGCGAGTTGGATGATGTGCGAGAAATGAGGGCCGCGGGGAACCCGTCCGGTCTTGACCTCCACCGGCACGAGACTGCCATCGATCTCCAAGATATAGTCCGGGCGGCCGGAGAGGCCATGCTCCTCGGACCTGAGGACCGGGGCCGAGCTCACCTCCCCGATGTAGGCGATCTGTCCTCGGACCCTGGAGCGTTTCCTCGCTCTCTCGGCACCCTCCCGATTCGCCTGCGACAGATACAGGGCCAGTGAGGCGCCGATCAGGAGCACCAGGGCGAGGGCCTGAGCCAGCAGGCCTTGGCTCTCACTGACCCCGAAGACCTGGACGGCGTTCAGGGCCATGATCATGGCCAGTATGGCCAGGGTGCTGACGATGACGTCTCCCTTCTCCTTATCCCAGGGAGGGCGGGCTCGGGCCGAGGCGTACAACGAGAAGAGAGCCAACAACACCCACAGAATGGCCAAAATGCTCAATACCCGGCCGCGCAGGGCGAGGTCAGTGGAGGCGAAGATGAACAGGCCGACGAGAGCGAGAGCGGTGGCCAGCAGGGAGGTGACGATGACCGCCCGCTCGTACATGGATGCCCGGTGCTCCCCCTCCACGATGCTTTCCAGCTCCCCCGCCATGTGTTGGTGGCGAGCACTCCCCTCGGCCAGGTTGGCACCGCCGTTCTCTGTGTCGCTCAGCTTCCAGCTGAGGGGGCAGTAGCAGAACTTCTCTAAGTCCCCGGCGGAGATGCCCGGCATCGGTCGGGCATCGGCCTAGACCTATCTTAGCCTACCTGAACCAATGTTTGAAAATCAGAACGGACCCCGGTTAGGGGTCGTCGGTGATCTCTTCCGGGCAGAAATCCTCGCCCGTGGTCTTCTCACAGTCCATGGTGCACAGGTTGGCGTCGATGATCTCGATGCCCGGGGGGCAATCGACCTCATCCACGTGCCCGAACCAGTATACTACTAATCCGTGGCCGAACATGTCCACGTACTGACCCAGTTGCCCGCGGATGTTCTTGTTGAACTCGGTGCGGTCGCCGAAGGAGGCCTTGGACTCGATCCAGTTGATGGTCCAGCCGTTGACCTTGAGCGGTTCATCGAGCAGGCAGTCGGGGGTTTTTGTGAACTTGCCGCGGAGGTCCTTCTCCGTGCGGTAGGTGATATTATGCGCGTTCAACCATTCGTGCAGCTTCTCCTCGCCCCATGTTCCCCTCTTATATTGGATCTCGTTGCCCCACGGTGAGTAGATGGTGTCCGCCTTGGTGATCTCCTCTACCTCCCGCTTGGTCCGGGGGTTGGGGATGGACTCCGGTTCTCGGATGTACTTCCAGAATTGCTTCTTGGAGAAGCCGTTCTCCTGAAAGATGAGCAGGGCGGTGAGAATAGGGGGAAAGTTCCACTTCCTCGAGATATCCAGCAGGCTGGTCCCGTTCTTCCACTCCCGTAGCAATCGCGGAGCGTTCCGTTTCACCACGTGATAGCGCTTGGTCGCCTCTCGGACCGTCCTCTGGGTATAGATGACGTTGAGAAGCTCCTCATCAAGACCGGTCTCCACTGACAGGGCTTTGACATCCTCATGGGTGTTCAGCCGGTCATAGAGGGCCTTGAACTCTTCAAACTTCATAAGTCTCGTTCATCCTCTAGATCTTGGTTATTTTTCGTAATTGTTGCCGTATATTAAACATATCGATAACAAGAACGGTGACCGCCTCAATCAGGACTGGTAGGTCCCTGCTGGCAGCATCAGTATGGATAGATTATTTATTTCGGAGGGGCATTCGGCGTCATACGACTGGTTTCCAGACAACCAGGGAGGGAGAGCGTGTCGTCTAATATACCGAATATGCAAAACATACCATTCCTAGCAAGCAGCACCGGGCCAGCATGGCTTCCGGCCGCCGCCAGGGATGCCCGCCAGTTCGCGTACTGGGGGCAACTGATTACCGGCGTGATGTCTGTAATCGCTTTGATCATGGCTGTCGTCAGCTTTGTCACCGGCGAGTGGGTAACGGGCCTGTACTTCATCCTCGCCATGCTGGTCCTGGCTTTCCTCTTCTACATGATGGGCAAGACCGTGTTCGAGCCGCTCGATCAGGGCAAGTTCCGTGAGGCCAGCGACAAGCTCCTTATATGGGGCATCCTAGGCCTGATCTTCCTGGTGATCCCGGGCATCTTCCTGCTCCTGGCGTTCGTCCGCTTGCAGGAGGTCTTCCAGCCCCAATACCAGCAGTACCCGACCCAATACTATCAGCAGCCGCAGCAGTATCCTCAGAAGCCTCAGGCCCCCGGGCAGTACCAGGCCCCTGCGCAGCAGCATCCGGCTCCCCCGCAGCAGTACCAGGCGCCTGTCCCGCCCCCCGCCGCCCCCGCTCCGGAGGCTCCTCAGCAGCAGAGGTCGGAGATGATCAAGTGCAAGAACTGCGGCGTCCAGTATCCGGCGTTCATGAGGAACTGCCCGAATTGCGGTGCGCCCCGGTGAACAGGACCAAACCTCTTACCAATCCCTATTTTCGCCCCTTTCCCGATACAGCACCTCGCCTCCACGCTCGATGACCCTGATACGGTGGTACGGGATCTTGCTGTCCGCGGTCACGAAGAACGACCGCCCCAGCTCCACGATGTCCTCACCCCTAACGCTCATTCGATCCTCCGGCGCCCCGCGGTGCAGGTAGGTGATGACGACTCCCCTGAGGTCCCCCTCGGTCCAGCGCACCCGGTTCAGCACATCGCGGGGAAAGGGCATAGCGTTCCATAGGTCTAGAAAAGAATTTTAGGATTCCGCACCCTAGTATGGACCATGGCTTCGCATCCGTACGATGACACGTTGGGCTCGATCGTGGTCAAGCATGTCGATGGTCAGTTGGTGGACGTGCTCAGTGGCGAGATCCATCCGGCATGCGTCAACTTCTACCAGGGGGTCATCGTGAGGATCGAACGCAAGATCGCCGCCCCCCAGCGCTTCATCTTACCTGGACTGATCGACGCGCACGTGCACATCGAATCGTCCCTCTTGACACCATACCGATACGCCGAGCTGGCGGTGGCCCATGGCACCGCCGCGGTGGTGGCGAACCCTCACGAGATAGCCAACGTCATGGGCATGCCAGGCATCCAGTACATGCTGGATGACGGGAGGGATACTCCCTTACACTTCTACTACACAGCTCCATCCAGCGTCCCCTCGACCGCCATGGAGACGGCGGGAGCGGTAATCGGCTGGGAAGATGTCAAGAGGATGCTTTCGAGCGAGGAGTTCGTGGCCTTGGGCGAGGTCATGAACATACCCGGGGTGCTGACGGAGGACCCCGCGCTCATGGCCAAGATCGAGGTGGCCTCCCAACTCGGCAAGCCGGTCGACGGCCATTGCCCCGGCCTCACTGGATACGATCTCGACCGGTACATGATGGCCGGGATCTCCACCGATCATGAGTGCGCGACCCTGAGGGAGGCGGAGGAGAAGCATCGCAAGGGCATGACCATCATGGTGCGGGAGGGGAGCGCCGCGCAGGACTTCGAGGAGTTACTGCCATTCGCTAAGGAGAACAAGCACTTCTTGGTCACCGACGACCTGCGGGCCAAGGACATGGCCGAGGGTCATGTGGACGCTCTCCTAAGGAAGGCGATTGCGGGGGGGATGGACCCCATCCACGCGGTGCGGGCGGTGACGCGGTGGCCGGCCGAGCACTACAGTCTGCCGGGCGGCTCGCTGTACGACGGCGGCCCGGCCGACCTGACCGTGGTCTCCGACCTCTCCACCTTCCGAGTGCTGGAAACATGGATCGGGGGTGAGCTCGTGGCCAAGGACGGTGTGCCCCTGTTCACCGGGACGCCGACCATCGTGCCTCCGGCCATCGCGCCGGTCGAGGTCCTGTCGAGGGACCTCAGGGTCACGTCGGGCCGGATGAAGGCAACGGTGAGGGCGATAAAGGCCTTGCCCGGACAGATCGCCAGCCTGGCCGCCACCGCGGACCTTGAGGTGGAGGACGGGACCGTTATCCCGGATCCCGAACAGGACGTGCTGCTCATCGCCGTCGCCAACCGCTACCAGCCGGCGCCCCCGGCGGTGGCCTTCGCCAAGGGCTTTGGCCTGCTGAGAGGGGCGATGGCTTCCTCGGTCGCCCACGACTCCCACAACCTGATCGGCGTGGGCACCGACCCCGTCCTGCTGGCCCAGGCCCTCAACGCCGTCGTGGCCCAGGGTGGAGGTTATTACGCGACAGACGGAGCGGAGGACGTTAGGTTGGAGCTGCCGGTGGCGGGCCTCATGACCGCAGCCCCCTGGGCCGAGGTGATCCGGAAGGAGGAAGAGATCACCGCCTTCCTCGAGGGCATGGGATGTCCTCTGCCAGCTCCGTTCATGACTCTCTCCTTCCAATCCCTGCTCACCGTGCCGGACCTCAAGCTGGGGGACCGTGGCCTCTACGACACGGTACGCGGCGTCCCGGTGAGCCCGGTGGTGGGGGAACGGGAACCCGAGTTGATCGTTGATGCCAGCCCCTGAGGCAAGACTGCCCCTGCTCCGAAGCTCGGTGGAAAGGTCGCCGGTTGTGAAACGGGAAGACTACAGCTACGTCGTCACCCCGATCACCGATGGCGTTCCCCGGGTCGACCCCCTGATGCTGGCAGAGATCACCGACGGCATCATGGCGGTCGCCGACCTCGACTGCGACCTCATACTCGGCCCGGAGGCCATGGGCATTCCGGTGGCAGTTTCTCTCTCGCTGCGCACCGGGATCCCCTACGCGGTGGTGCGCAAGCGCCGGTACGGTCTCCCGGGGGAGGTAGAGCTGGAACAGGTCACGGGATACTCGCGCTGCACGATGTACCTCAACGGCGTGGGGTCCGGTGACCGCGTGGTCATCGTGGACGATATCGTGTCCACTGGGGGAACCCTACGGTGCGTCGTATCCACGCTGCGGCGAGTTGGCGTACGCATCGTGGATGTTGTTGCCGTCCTGGAGAAGGGCGGCGCCCGGCCGGCTCTGGAGCGGGAGCTGGGAGTGCGCATCAAGACCCTGCTGAGGGTCGAGGTACGGAACGGGAGGGCCGTGGTGTCGGAACCTCTCCCCGCCGATGAAAATGGATGACGAAAGATTAATGATGGCCACATCGTTTGCCAGCATCACCGATGCCCAGGCCGTGGGGCCCCGAGGGGGCCGACGGCGCCCGGCGCACGGAGGTTCGACATGGGAGAGGTTGAGAGCTTCAGGTGCAAGTTGGTCACTTATGATGAGATCGCCAGGTGGACCATGGACGTTGCCAAACAGGTCCAGGCCAGCGGCTACCGGCCGTCGGTCATCGTCGGGCTGACCCGGGGAGGCTGGGTGCCGGCCAGGCTGCTGTGCGACACCCTCAGCGTGAAGAAGCTGTACGCGGTGAAGACCGAGCACTGGGGAGTGACTGCCAACCAGGACGGAAAGGCGCTCCTGACCCAGGAGCTGAGCACCGACGTGAAGGATGAGTCGGTGCTCATCGTAGACGACATTACCGACACCGGGGAATCGCTTACTCTAGCCACTGCACACCTGTCCAACAAGCACCCGAGGGCCATCAAAACCTCCACCTTGTTGCACATCGCCCACTCCAAGATGGAGCCGGACTACTACTCCGTTCGGGTGCCTGAGGATCAGTGGACGTGGTTCATCTTCCCCTGGAATCTGCACGAGGACATGCGGACCCTTCTGCCCAAGACCCTTACCGAGGCCCGGGATGACGCGGGCATACGCCGGGCGTTCAAGTCCCAGTTCAAGATCAACGTCCCTTTGCCGCTGGTGCGCTCGACGCTGAGGGAGCTCAAAGAGGGAGGCAAAATCATCAGGACGAAGGGCAGCTGGGCCCGGGCGGAGGGGCGGTAACGCCTCGTTTGGTCCCATGCTCGAGCGGTTCAAGGCCAGCCTGGAGAGCGCTCCCATCATCGACGTGGGTGGGTACGACTATTTCATTCATCCTCTCACCGATGGCGTCCCCAGAGTCTCTCCCGCGATCCTGTCGGAAGTGGTCCAAGCTATGCTCCGGATCGGTGACTTCGACTGCGATCTCATCCTCGGCCCGGAGGCCATGGGAATCCCCCTGGCGGTAGCCCTGTCCCAGGAGCTGGGCGTCCCCTACGCGGTGGTGCGAAAGCGGCGTTATGGTCTTCCGGGGGAGATCGAGGTGGGACAGACCACTGGCTACTCCAAGGGGAAGCTGTACATCAACGGTGTGGGGCCGGGTGACCGCGTGGTCATCGTGGATGACGTCCTGTCCACCGGGGGGACCCTTCGCCCGCTGATCCTGGCGCTCAGGGCGGCCGGGGCGGTGGTGGTAGACGTCCTGGTGGCGGTGGAGAAAGGGGACACGCGGCCCGGCCTGGAACGGGAGCTCGGTCTCGTCATTCGCGCACTGGTCAAGGTGGAGGTCCACGGCGGCCGCCTCGAGGTCGTGGACCAGATCACCGCACCAGGCGCTTCCTCATCAGATACACCGCGGGAATGAAGGTGATGACGGTCGCCGCCGTCACATACACCAGGGCGGCGAGGTCGATCCACCCCACTAGCCCGAGGCACATGTTCCGCACCAGGATGCTCACGTGGGTCAGCGGGAAGATGTAAGCGATGGGCTCCGCCGCCCCTAGCTGGGAGATGGGGAAGAAGGTGCCCCCCAGCAGGAACATGGGCGTGACCAGGAGGTAGAACGGATAGTTGAAGGAGTCTATGTTGGGAACCACCGCGGTGAAGATCATGGCAATGGATGAGAACATCAATCCGCCGAGGAACGCCAGCAGTGGCACCAGGAGGACTGTGGGAGAAGCGTACCACACCTCGGGCACGAGAGTCAGTCCCATGGTCTCGATGACCAGCAGCACGATGCTGGAGTTGAGGAAGCTCTTGCTCGCTCCCCACAGAATCTCGCCGGCGATGACGTCCTCCAGGCTGACCGGGGTGGCTACGATGGCGTCGAAGGTCTTCTGATAGTGCATGCGCACGAACGACCCGTAGGTGCATTCGAAGAACCCGCCGTACATGATCGAGATGGCCACCAGGCCGGGGGCCAGGAAGCGCACGTAGTTGATGTCTTGCCCGGCGTAGGTGAGGCCCACGATAAGGCCTCCCAGCCCCGCGCCCATGGCCACCAGGTACAGAAGGGGTTCGATGATCGAGGGTAGGAAGTTCGTCTTCCAGGTCTTGAAGAATACATCGGCGTTCCGCCGCCACACCAGCACCGCACCCGAGTCAATGTTGGAGAGCAAACTCATTCCTTCAACCTCCTTCCGGTGAGTTTCAGGAATACATCCTCGAGGGTGGCGGGGCGGACGGTGGAGTATGTATCAGGGTACCGTCGGCGAAACTCCGCCTGCACCGTCTGACATTGCTTCGAGTACACGTAGATGCGGTCGGCCGAGCGCTCCACCTGGTCGCCGTTGGCGGCCAGGAAGGCGTCTTTCTCCTTGCCCTCCCCCGGCTCGATGACCTCCATGACGCACGGACCGACCACCTGCTGGATGAGGTCCTTCGGCTTTCCCTCGACCAGGAAGCGCCCGTTCTCCATGATGACCAGCCGGTCGCAGAGCTGCTCCGCCTCGTCCATGTAGTGCGTCGACAGGATGATGGTGGCCCCGTTCTTGCGGAGGTCCCTGATCTGCTCCCACAGGAGGTGCCGGGCCTGTGGGTCGAGGCCGGTGGTCGGCTCGTCGAGGATCAGGAGGCGAGGGTCGTTGATCAGTGCCCGGGCCACGATGAGCCGGCGCTTCATCCCTCCAGACAGCTCCTCGACCTCGGCGTCAGCTTTGTCCTTCAGCTGCATGAACTCCAGCAGCCGGCGGGCCCGCTTCTCCGCCTCTGCCGGAGGGACGCGGAAGTACCGGGCATAGGTGGTGAGGTTGCGGATGACCGGGAAATCAGGGTCCAGGTTGTTCTCCTGAGGCGCCACGCCGATGAGGGCCTTGACCTCCTTGCTTTTCTTCGCCACGTCCATGCCCAGGACCTCCAACTTGCCGGAGGTGATGGGCGAGACCCCCTGGATCATGCGCATGGTGGTGCTCTTGCCCGCACCGTTGGGCCCAAGGAAGCCGAATATCTCTCCTTCTTGGATGTCGAAGTCGATATGGTCCACGGCGACTAGCCCGTCATACTTCTTCACCAGTTTCCTCGCGGACACCACCGACATGTAGGTACGGTATTCTTGCTGCTCCTTAAAACACTAGACGCAGGCTACGAGTAGGGGCACCAATTTCATCCTTCCCGGAAGAAAGCAGGCCCGTGGACCTCCTACTGATGATGACCGTCCTATACATCTCGCTGCTGGGAGCGGGTCTGGGCACCCTCACCGGACTCGCCCCGGGCGTCCACGTCAACACTCTGGCCCTGGTGCTGGTGGCGTCCTCGCCGGTGCTACTTCCCATGCTGGAGAGCATCGGCGGAGAGAGCGCTCCCCTGCTGCTGGTCTCGATGATCGTCTCCGCAGCGGTGGCCCACTCCTTTCTTGATTTCCTGCCCTCGGTCTTCCTCGGCGCTCCCGAGGAGGATACCGCGCTGAGCATGCTCCCCGGGCACCGCCTGCTCCTCGAGGGCCGGGGGATGGCAGCCGTGGTATCCTCTGCCTACGGCAGCCTGGTAGGGGCAACCGCGGCTGTGGTCGCCTGCCTTCCCCTGTCCCTGCTCCTCGGTCCGCCCCTCAACCTCTTTTCTCTCCTGGACCAGGTGACCCCGGCAGTGGTGGTCGTCGCCCTGGTCACGCTCGTCCTGTCGGAACGGGGACGGAGGGTCGAGGCCCGTCTCGTGGTCCTGGCCGCCTCGTCCACCTCGGTAGTGAGCATCGTTCGCCCGGTGCCGATCGATGGGCAGGCGGTTTCCCTGACCGGCAGGGTGGAGAGGGGACCTCTGGGCGTGCGCCATCTTTGCACTTCGGGCGGTCGCTGGAGGCTGCTGTGGGCTCGTGGCCTCGCAGGCGAGGTTCGGGTGGACGGCCGGTGGAAGGTGCGCCCCATTGCCCGGAGGGAACGCTCTCTGGCCGTGCTGCTGCTACTGCTCTCCGGCGTCCTGGGGCTCACCTGCATGAACGCCGCCCTGCCCCTCTCCGGAGTTTTCGAAGGCTTAGGCCAAAGCATCCTCTTTCCGCTCCTCACCGGGCTCTTCGGCATGCCCTCCATCCTCGCTTCCCTGAGCCGCTTCTCGGTGCCCCCGCAGGATCGTGAGGTCAAGGAAGACCGGGACCTGGCCGCCGGTCTCCGTGGAGCATTCTCCGGGGCGCTGGTGGGTTGGTTCCCGGGCATATCCTCGACCACCGGGGTCATCCTGGCCTCGGCACTGGGCAGAGGGAGGGAGAACGACGCCCGGCGCTACCTGACCATGGTCTCGGCGGTGGGTACGGCGTCCACCGTCCTCGGCCTGCTGGCCCTGGCCGTAGCTTTCAAGGGCCGTTCCGGCGCCATGCTTGCCGCCAAGGAGGTGTTGGGGCCGGAAGGCGCCGGGTCGGTTGCCCCGCCCTCCCCGTGGTTCCCCCTGCTCCTGGTCTCCGTCCTCGTCTCCGCCGCCGTATCCTATCGCTTCACCCTGGTCCTCGGCCGCTGGTTCGCCCGAGCGGCCGGCGGGGCGGACCTCCGTCTCCTGAACCGCGGGATCCTGGCCCTCCTGGTCGCCCTCGTCGTGGCATTCTGCGGCCTGCCCGGCCTGGTGGTGCTGGGTATCGCCACTCTCCTCGGCTCCCTGCCTCCCCGCCTCGGAGTGGGTCGGGTGCACCTGGTCGGCTGCCTCCTGGTCCCATCGGCCCTCTTCTACCTGGGCCTAGAGGCATCTCTCCTGGCGGTGCTTTGACCTCTCGCGATCGTCCCTGTCTCGCAGCTCCTGGAAGCCCCATCCGAAGGGAGAGAGGAGCTCGGCCGCCCCGCGCAGCGCTAGCTCCACATAGCGCTCGGCGTCGTACCGCTCGTCCCCATCCAGGAAGGGCGCCGCCCGCACTCTCTGCCAGGAGCTGCCGCTCTTGGAGTCGGTGATCAGGTACTCCACCGCCTGTCCCGGCTGCAGCTCGAAGCCCCGGTCGTGGAGCTGGCGGAGCGCGGCCACCGAGTCGTTGAATTGAGTATACTCTTCCAGGCGGCGGGAGATGTTTCTCCTCATGACCAGACGATCCCTGCTCACGGTCCCTGACCGCACCTCCTCCACATAACGGTCCAGGACGTTCAGGGTCGAAGGCACGAGGTCGAGGAAAGAGCGTGCGTCGCCGGCGACGGAGAGGTGGGCGAGCATGTCCTGCTGGAGGTCCTCCACCATGGCGGGAGTATCCTTCCTCCGAACGGCGATGCCTCGTACCTTGAGCCCGCCGCTCTCGAATCTTCCGTAGTAGCGGTTCAGCGCCCCGACCCCAGTGGAGATGTTGGGCAGGAAGACGATCCATGCATAGCGGCCCTCGAGGCTGAGCTGGATCCCGATCTCTCGGCCGATCTCCTCGCAGTACGAGGTGATGTCTCCCTCGCCCTTCAGCCACAGCGAGTCGACGATGCCATGGAGGACCTCGAACCCCCGCCGCTCGGCGAGGTCCGCCGATCGCACCAAGATGTCCCGACCGAATGCGGTGATGGCCTCGTGGCACTCGATGCGGCCGAACCGTGCGTTGCGGTAGCCGGTGTAGCCGAAGCAGGTGACCAGCACCCACTTCAACGCCTTGGATCGCTGGTCGTACATCTCTCCCTTGTGCCCACCCTGCTTCCTCAGCTCCTTGTACGCTCGGCGGCGGTTCAGTATCGGCTCGAGGACCTTGGGCACCAGGCCGGTGTGCTGCTCGCAGATGCGGTAGCCGAGCTCCGGCACGGTCCGCGAGGACCGGGGGCAGCAACTGCACATTATGGTCTCCGGCGATATGTTGTGCACCACCATGATGCTCGGGTAGAGAGAGAAGAAGTCCACCTCCCAGACGCCGTCATGGACGCCGACCCGGGGCTCGTAGATGAACCCTCCGCGGTCGGAAACGATCAGCGCCCCGGCGGTCTTGAAGTCCTCCGGCCGGTTCTTCTTCCATAGGATGATGTGCCCGGTGCGTACCGCCTCGTTGACCTGCATGGCGCTGATGGCACTGCCGGGCGAAAGGCGGGAGAGGTCCTGCAGCGGGATCATCGACAGCCGCGACAGCTCGATGAGGCCGTGCAACCCGCTCTCCCGGAAGGTGAACGACGCCTCGCGGTCGATGTGCACCCGGCCCCTCAGCTTGTGGCCTGGCGGCTTGTATACGATGCGGCCGTAGGTGAAAAAGCTCTTCCCCCGGGAGGTTCGCTCCCCCCTCTCCCGGCCGAGCTCCAGCCCCATGCCGTTCTCGGCCGCCCGCTTCCTAAGGTACGGAAGGTAGAAGCTGTCGCCCTTGGCGGTGTAGATAATGTCAGGGTCCTCCTTGCCGACCAGCGCCTGCAACTGCTCCAGGATGGAGTCCTCAGAGCCGTCCAGGACGATGCCGTTCGCCTCCACTGCGGCGATGCGGTCGTCGAAGGTCGGTATCCCCACCCCGGCGGTCCGTACCTTGAGGTCCAGGGAGCTCAGCGCCGGGATGGGATAGTCGATGCGCAGATTGGAGTCCAGGGACCTCAGGGCGGGAAGCTCCACCAGCCCCATGGCGAATATGCCCTTGTGCAGGAAGTACCGCTGGTCCATGCGCAGATCGACGTCGTACAGCAGGTTCTGACGATAGTGGCCCCAGGAGTCGATGGTCACCGCCAACGGCTGTATCGTCGAGTAGTCATGCACCGCCACCGCGAGCACCTCTCGTTCTCTCTCCCCCAGCCCGGTGCGGCGCCGGACGAAGGCGGTATCCTCGACCCCGATCATCGCCAGATCATCCTTCAGCTTCTCCAGGCGGTCCCTCGGCGCCTGGACGTAGATGCGAGGGACGAAGTCCTCGACCACTCTTCGCATGCCGTGGTTTGTCCTCACCCAGGTGACCATGCGGTTCTCCGTCATGTCGGCGTAGCAGTCCAGGACCCAGCCCCTCATTCCCTTCCCTTCAAGCGGCGGATCTCCTTCTCCTGCTCCAGCAAGATGGACAGGAACGCGCCCTCCACCGGGTCGGAGAACGCCGCGTAAGATGCGGCGGAAGAGTGCATTCTTGCCCGGTTGACCATCTGATCGAAGACCTCCCGGTCCTCCTTGGGAAGCGCTCGACGGAAGTCCGCCCAGCTCTGCACGATCGACTCCAGCGTCATCCGGTAGGTCGGTACGGTGCGGCCCATATCATCGCCCCATGAACTCTTCGAGTGTCGTCTGGTTGTGTGGCACAGGATGGTACAGCATGCTCTCCTGGTCGTTCGGCAGGACGATGCGCAGGCAGCCCGCGGCGTTCTCGATGCGCACGATATCGTCCGCGGTGCCGTACAGCAAGCCCTTCAGGCTCTTGCGCTGCAGGATCTTCATTAATCCATAGTTCGTCACCAAAGTCGCCGTCCCCTCCCGTCGCGAGAGATCGTGCAGCCTCTCCACGCATCGCTTGATCAGCTGGTATGATTCGGACCAGTGCATTTCCTTGTCCTGGAACATATCTGGCAGGCAGGACACGATGACCATTCCCGCCCCGGTGCGTCGCACCTCGTCCTCCAGCCGCTCGTCGATCAGGGAGACGAGCTGATAGGCGGTGAACGCCCTTGCCACCCGCACGCTGTCCAGCACCTCGGTCCGGTCCAGGCCGAAGCGCTTGCTGATCCTTCCCAGCTCGTAGGGATCGACGCAGTTCCCGCCGTCGATCCACACTACCTCCCGGCCCAGCGTGCTGACGCCGTTGACGCACAGGATGTGAGTCAGGTCAAAGAGCATGCGGTCGGAAGAATCGATGAGGGTCATGGCCCTGCACCGCACTCCGTCGAAGAATGCGTCCAGGGTGGGTATGGAGGTGCGGACCGTGAGGTGGTCGGTGAACTCCCGGCGCGACCCGATGGCCAGCGCCCCCGCTTCCCTCGTTGCTATGCTCATTCTCCCTTTATCATGCCTGCCTTATGAATATTAAGCCGGAGCCGGGGGAGGTCCCCGAAAGTAGCCCTTCGCTTCCGGTGGGCTGGGAACGTCAGCGGGCGCCGAAACGTTGCCCGGGTGAAGACCGGTACCGGTGGGCCGTCACCTTGCCATCTAGCGATCGGTGAGATCAGGTCGCCTGATGGACGCTGGTCATGAGTGATTGGAAGCGACCTCTCTGAGGCAGATCATGCAGCCGTCCTCGACGTATACATCATATGCGTGGTTCCCGCTCGTCAAGGGAGTGACATCCATTGAAGCCACCACGCCACTGACATTGACGAGTTGTTCCCTTTCAATGATGTAATCGAATGTCTGCACACCGATCTCATGGAACGTGATGTTCTTACCAAGAGCATCCACTGTGAACGTAGGAGCAAAGTTCGTCGGAAATGAGTAAGAATCATTCTTTGCAGCTAGTGTCACATTTCCTCGCTCCCCATATTTAAGATCAAAAGTTGTATGGTTCCAGGATGATGTGGTCGTGTCAGGATTAACCATATTCAAGGGGACGCCGTAAGCAGGACCTATTGCTTCACAACCAAACCCTCTGATCGTCTTGTTCGTCATCCAGTACGATCCAAAAATGCTGACGTTCATGTACAGTATCGTCGGACCACTACCGACCGACGTATTGCATGTGAGATTGCCAGCGGATAGATACATAGGAATGGATTCATCCGAGCCTGCCTGCTTGATGATATAACAGCTGTTGGTAACGTTGATGTTCAGCGTAAAACGGGACGAGCCGTCGGGGGAATCGATGAACGTCGCTATTCCCAACGGCACGCTGATGATCGTGCTTTTCCATAGGGTGAAGTTCGCGAAAATATCAGTCTTCTGATCATTAGGATAGATTGTAGCGTATTCCACCCAGTGACCTGAAGCCATTGCCGATATGTTAAGCTCCAATACGGCATTGAAGGTTATGGAATAGAAGCCGCTAGCATTTGTCATCTTGGTGATAACTCCCGGGCCCGTAACAATGACCGAAGCGTTCTCCAACGGCGTTCCATTCTCATCGGTGACTAATCCATGAACCGTCAGCACTATGGGATTGTTATTATCGTGAGCTACGCTATCCTTCCTGTAGGGATAGTACATCAGAGCTGCTATCATGATGACGAATGCGACGATCAAGATCGAGGCGATCTTGATCTTGCTTCTAAGACCGTTCAACTTCTCCCACCAGTCTAACCATATTCATTCATGTATAATCTGTTGACGATTTAGATGCCATAGCCGGGAAAAATACTCTGCACGGGATACGATGGGGCTAAGGAGCATAATGATCCGCAGGCTGGACCACGAGCGATGACCTGTCGATATGGAGCACATCTCCCCCGAATGTCCAGTCGGGCTCGGGAGATAGTCTTATCTATGCACTGGCAACGTAGTTGCATCGAGGACTAACAATGCCAAGCTGCAACGAGATGAAGATGGACCAGGTATATGTCTGCGAGAGCTGTGGACTGGAGCTCAGGGTGGTCAAGGAGTGCAGTGAGTGCGGCACCGAGACCTCCTCGTCCCAGTCCTGCGGGTGCGTCGAGGGCTGCTCCTTCGACTGCTGCGGCAGTCCGATGAGGCTGCAGAGCTAGAGTCCCGTGAACCGCCAGGCACCCCACGAGCTGGCTGTGGCGGTGCCGTCACCCGAGGGCACAGAGGCCGGGGGCGTGCTCCCGGCCAACTTCCTATCTCCCGGACGGCACAGGCAGGCTTCTTTCGCCGGTCGCCGGGGTCCTGTAGATACTTTTAACTACTCTATCCAGCATCGAAACCGAGATGCCGGGGAGAGCGCTGACCATACGCCTGGGGAACGGCGTAGAGGTCCTGGGAGACGAGGCCTACTACTTTGACGCCGACGTCATCGAAGCCTGCGGCACCTTTTGCATATCCCACGCCCACTCCGATCACCTGCCCAAGCGCGTGGTCGGCACCCAGGTGGTCGCCTCAGAGGTTACCCTCCGTTGCCTTAATAGCCGGAGCAAGAAGCAGCTGACCATGGGCCAGGCCAACGGCATCGAGGAGTTCGACGCCGGGCACATGGCCGGATCGCGTATGTTCCAAGTGGAGGTCGATGGCCGCCAGGTACTGTACACCGGGGACTTATGCACCAGGGACCGCTGCGGAAGCAAGGGGGCGAGGCCGGTGAAGACGGACGTGCTGATTATCGAGTCCACCTACGGCAAGCCGCGTTATGTGTTCCCGCCCAGCGATATCATCGCCTCGCTGGTACGGGACGAGGTCGAGGACATCATCTCTCAGGGGCGTCCGGTGTCGCTTTATGCCTATCCTTTCGGCAAGTCCCAGGACATGCTCCGTGTGCTTCGTGAGTTCGGGCCGTACGCTGATCGCTCAGTGTATAACGCCACCGCCCTGGTGCGCAGCGAAGATGATCCCTTGGAGTGCAGGCTGTGGGATGGGGAGGACCCCAACGACCCGTTCGTGGTCATCTGCTCCCCGTGGCTGAACCGGACGCAGAACGCCGAGGTGCTGCGCCGCAGGAACCCCAAGCGCCTCGCAGTATCAGGGTGGGCCCTGGACAGCGGCTACAGGGCTCGTCTGGGCGTGGACGAGGCGTTCCCATTCTCTGACCACGCCGACTTCAACGACCTCATAGCGTTCGTCAAGGCCTGCGAGCCGGAGGTTGTCATCACCCATCATGGCTTCGCCGATTCCCTGGCCTGCGAGATCAAGGCAAGGCTGGGCATCGAGGCCCGACCGTTGATCCGCGGGCAGAGGTCGCTCCTCGAGTTCTGACGGTTGGTCGCCTAGACTTCCTTCGTACGGCGGTCGCTCCTGCCCGCGGTGATCCGGTCCATCACGATGTCACCGATCCTGTCAAGCTGGTCCTCTGGAAACAGCCCGGAGGAAACGCTCTTCGTTCCGGTGGAGGAGAGCATGTACACCGTGGCCTGCGATACCTTGAACCTCCTGGCGATCGGGCCCCTGCTCACATGCACCATCTGCACCTTGTCATAGCTCATGACCACGGTCTCACGGTCCAGGATGCCGTTAACGAAGGTGAACAGGTTGTCATCGAGGTCGATCTCCCGGACCTTGTACGAAAGATGCGCAGCGTAGAAGAAGGCCAGGACGGACATCGCCGTGAACAGCGGCAGAGCGTACGCCATCGCTCCCAGGAGTCCAGTCTGAGATGTAAGCTGGCGGTGAACGGCGATCGAGGGATAGACCATGATCGCGGATAGGGCCAGAGAGGCGATGGCTGCCCGGGCCAGAAGTACCCACTTCGCTCCATTCGGCTGTCTGCTCGGCCGGCCTTCGTAAATGAACTCCGGCACCAGCTCACCGAGCAGCCGGCCGATCGTCGCGTCGTCCTTCAGCAGGCATATGACTGGCCGAGCGTTGCCATTGCCATCGTTGGATGCGATGCCCACCACCTCGGCCTCGATGCACGATCGGTGCATCAGTCTGGAAGCTAAGGTGCTCTTCACCCGGACGGCGTTGATCTTGGATATGCTGAACGACGTCCTGTATGTCTGGATCAGGCCGTGCTGTAGGTAGATGATATCTCCTCTGCGGTATACCCTAAAGTTGTAGTAGCGGAACAGCTGCAACCCTGATGGCACCACCTGGACCAGGAAGAACATGCCCAGGGACGTCAGCGCCGAACCCAACGATCCTGCGTCCACTGTTGAACGGTACAGCTCGAAGACGGAGTTCGCCAGGAACAAAGCGCCCAGCAGGTTCTGGAAAGTCGGGACGCTGAACAGACTGTGGATGACGACGTCCGCCGGGGAAAACGATACCAGCGTCTCGACCTTTCCCTCCTCCTCCGGAGCAAGATGATGCGCGTATAGGCGCCGTGACACATCATTTCTCAGTTGCTCTGCCACTTCCTGCCTGAACGTCAGAGACGCTTCGGGAGCCATGGCGTGATGGCCGGAGTTGATGTTGATCATCAGTTTGGAGGTCCCGAACGCCCTGTTCAACACCCCGCGGTTGAGGTTCACGGCTGCGATCCTGTCGTATGGCAGGGTCTTCTTGAGCTTGAACAGGGTGTTCCTCTCGATGACCAGCTCCGTCTCGTTGAAGTGTATCAGCGTCATCTTCCATTGGCGGTAGTTGAAGAGGACGACCAGCACCAGGACGGCTGCGCATACCCACGCCATCAGAGTGAGGTCCAGCCGTCCCACCAGTAGGATGATGACCGCCAGGGAGAAGAGCAGGCGGAGGGAATTCTCCGCGATAACCGTAGGGTGGCACCTCAGGGGGTCGGACACGTTCCCTCCCTTTCTCGCAACATGGTGCCGACCAGCTCGTTTAGGCGGTCCGCTATCTTCTCCGCCTCGTCGATCTCCAGGTACCTGATCTTGGCAGTGCCCCCGGCGGTCGTGATGCTGACGTGCCCCAGTCCGAACATGTTATCGATCGGCCCTCTCGTCACCTCGACCTGATGCACCCTTTCAATGGGCACCAGGATGTGTCTTAGAACCAGGACGCCGTAGCGAACGTCCACCTTGTCCCTGGTGATCACGTACCGGTAACGGGCATAGAAGACCTGCGGTGCCGCCAGCATGTAGACGAGCACCGTCGCCAGCACGGCGATGCCCACTAGCCATAAGGTGCCGCCAGCCGGACCGAGCCCCTCCCGGGCGTAGTTCATTACCAGAAGGAATACGGTCAGCAGAATGACGTACGTGATCCCGTTGCCGAGGTACATGGCGGGCAAGCATTTCCGGTTCAGACGTCGATAACCTTCGCCCGCTTCGCCTGTCTTCACTTCACCATTATCGACCAAGAGCGCACCCCTAGGGGTCCCGGATGCGTGACCAAGGCTTCAATGTGACCGTACCATTTACAGACCTGAACATGGCTCGGTCCCGCGAGCGTTAAGATATATTATGTATCGCCATGTTCGGTCATGGCCAGCATAAGGCGTTGCCGGCGATGTGGCGGGCTGTTCGTCCCCGGCTACTTCGGTCTGAACCTGTTCGTGGTCAGGATACGGCGCTGCGGGGCGTGCGGTAAGCTTACTCCGCTGTACATCTGGGGTGACGGAACCGCTGCTCCAGAGCTCGAGGCGGAGAGTACGGCGCCGGAGATGGCATCAGAGAGTGAAGAGGAGACGCTGAAGCGCCGCATCGAGGAGTCGAAGTACGAGCGCTGAGCTTACCTTTCACTTCTAAGTGACTTCAGCGGTCCAGGGCTATGCTGAAATCCCCGGCAACGAGGCGGAAGAGGTACCAGTCTAGCTTCTTGGCCCCCATGCCCTCGTAGAACTGGTGGGCTGGGGTGTTCCAGTTGAGGGCGGTCCACTCCATCCTTCCACATCCCCGGCGTTCAGCCTCGCGCACGCAGAAGCGGAACAGCTCCCGTCCGATCCCCTTCTTACGGTGCTCCTCCAGGATGAAAATATCCTCTAAGAACAGCGTCGGACGGGCCAGGAACGTGGAGTAGGTAAAGTAGAATGCCAGGTAGCCGACCGGGGCGCCCTCCAGCATGGCGAGGTAGGCGTGGAACATGGGCGGATCGGAGGTCAGATCCCGGATCAGTCTTGCCTTTCCCTCTTCGTCTGGTGGGTCGAGGGATTCGAAGTCGGCTAGCGCTTTGATGAGTTCGATGTACCGGTCGGCGTTGCTGCGATCGACCTTCACGATGCTAAGACCCTCGGTCCTCTCGGCCATGGATCCTGAATCTCCGGAACCTAGATTAATCTCACCCCTGGTGAGCGGCACCTTCGTCGTCGAACAAGAATAGATCGTCGATCTTGACCCTCAGAACAGAGGCCACGTCATGGGCGAGGCGGAGCGAGGGGTTGTACTTACCCTTCTCCAGGAAGACGATGGTCTCCCGCCTCACTCCGACCTTATCGGCTAGTTGCTCCTGCGTCAGGCCCATCCGCGCCCGGTGCTCCTTGATGGTGGTCCTCATTCCACGTCCCCTTTGCGACCGAGGTACCAGTTGAAGGCCATGATGGATATGACCATGGTAATGAGGACGGCCCCGGTAGCCTGAGACATGGAGATCTTGTGGCCCCCGCCCATACCATAGACCATGCTAAGGAAGCCGACCACGACCAGCACGGTATACCATGAGTAGGTCGCTGCCAGAGTGCCGATCCGGGCGGTCCTTTCGTCCTTGAGTGGCTTACGTAGGCCGAGGTACTCGAACAGGCCACCGCCGAAGAGGCCCAACCCCATGAACACTTCCACCCACAGGATGTCGTCTATGGTGTCCTCTATCAGCATAAGGATACCACAGGCGATCAGCAGCCCTCCGCCCAGCACCATGCTTATCGTTCTCGCCCTGACCATGCTAATGCTCTTGTTTCCCCTCACTGGGCTCTTTTCCTCGGTTTTCGAACCGGTCATTTCCATGACATCACCAATGTTATGTTATTCTAACTTTATGTGCGATATACATAACTTTGATATTTAAGATTTGTTATGCATTTCTAACACATCAACCGACTTGCGTGACCTTCGGAGCAAGTTTATTTCTTTTCCCGTAATGTACAGCATCTGTGGTGTGATTGCGGAGGGTTATTCTATCGTACAAGATGGTGAACGAGCATATCTGCAGCAACTTCCTGCCCAGCCTGGTGAAGAGCGGCATGAGCGTCAGCGTGCTGCGATGTGCCCCCGTCGGTCCGCGTTTCGGGCACAGCCTGGTCAGGATCCAGGGACCTCATGAGCTGTGCGAGACCGAGCTTGCGGACATCAAGGATCGGGTCGGTGACTGGTGTACTGTCGAGATCTCCAAGACCGCGCCCGGCGACTATATCGCTATGGTCTCCAACCATGATTGTGCCATATGCCACATCATCACCGGCTCGCACTGCTTCCTGGAATCATGCACCATGAGGGAGGATGGGACCGTGATATGGAATCTGATGGGACCGGACGCCGACTCCATCCGTCGGCTCATCGGTGAGCTGAAGGACAGCGGTCGGGACGTCAAGGTCCACTGCACCCGGGAACAGGAGTCGCGGAACGCCCTCACCTTCCGGCAGAAGCAAGCGCTGTTACTTGCCTTCGACCTCGGGTTCTACGACATTCCGCAGAGGACCACGCTGCAGGAGATGGCTCCCAGCATCAAGTGCTCCAAGTCCACCCTCAACGTCATTCTCAGGCGAGCCGAGCGCAAGGTCCTGGCTGATTACCTATCGCGCTCTTAAGAAAGGGTTTCGGGCGGGGCGGGAGGAAAAGGGAATGGGCGCGCCCCGCCGTGGGATCACTTCTTCTTGGGCAGGCTCTTCACCGTGTCGACCATGGCCTTGATGTTGGCCTTGTCGATCATCGCCGACAGGCCACATCCGGCCGATATGATGTTGAACCCGGCGTCCACTGACCTCATGGTCATCTCGCGAACCTGCTCCGGGGTGCCCTGAAGCAGTGGACGCACCACGCCCACGTTGCCTATGAGGGCGGCCCGATGGTTCACGAGCTTGACCGAGCGGTAAGGGTCGCTCTTCTCTTCGATGCTGAGCCCGTCCGCCCCCGTCGCCACCATATTATCCAGCTCCTCGGTCATGTTGCCGCAGATGTGCAGCACCTTCTTGGTGCTCTCCATTCCGCTAAATGTCTCCCGGATGTAGGGCAGGGCGAACTCCCGGAACATCTCCTCTGACAGCATGTCCCAGGACGCGGATGGTTCGCTCATCTGGATGAGGTCAATGCCCAGGGTGTCGATGATCTTGAGCCACTCTCTCTCATATTCGGCGGCGAACTTGACGAACTTGTGCACCTTCTCCGGGTCGGTGGCCACCCACAACAGAAGGTTCTCCGTTCCCACCAGATGGCCGGCGATGGTGAACGGCCCGGTGACGCCCACGATGGTCGGCAGCTCACCCGCGCCGGCCTTCATTAGCTTGGCCGCCTCCAGCACCACCTTGTTCCTGGCGAGTTCGGGGATCTCCGAGCGCTTTGGGAGCACCAGCTCAGCATCGGGATCGTCCCGGTAAGGATGCGCCTTCACCATGGGGGTGCTGTTCTTGGTGCCCAGGAAGACCTTGCAGCCCAGCGCCTCGGCCTCATAGCTGAGGCAGTACGGAACCCGCGCCGATTCCAGTCCCAGGAATGGGTATGCCGCCAGCGCCAATTTGGACATCTTGACTGCATCAGTGTGCACCTCGGGCCACGCCGCTCCAGCGTAGTCCATGAGCTGGGTCGTTCCGCTCGTGGTCATGCCGGCCACCGGAGGCCGGTCGTTCTCCTTGCATGCCAGGGCCCGCATCATGCGTTCCCGCATCGTTACTCCGTTCTCGTCCTTCTTTGATCTTGTAATCATATTCTCACTTGCATCCTTAGCATGAATGAATAAGGGGGCGGGGACCCCCCGAAGACGTTAGCAGCCTAATGGGAGGCCTGCCCCTTCTTGGTCACATCCGTCGCGGTGGTCTCCGGCACATGGGTCTTCTCCCGAGAGAGGAATGCCCCGACGCAGGCGATCAGCATGCAGGCGAACATGAACAGCCAGATGAGCTGGTAGCCCTCCGCGGTGCGGGTGGTGAGCATGAGGCCAGAGACCTGCTGCAGCACAGCGCCCCCGGCGAAGGGAAAGATGTTGAGCGCTGCAGTAGTGGTACCCACGATGGTGATGGGAAACAGTTCCTTGATCTGGGCATAGCTCACCACGAAAAACCCGCCGAAGAAGCCGAACAGGAAGTTGATGCCCATCCACGCCACAGTGCTGGTGATCTGCGCCCCGGCAAGCCATATGATGCCCCACACCGCCGTGTAGATCAGAGTGCCTACGATCAGTACTTTCTTCCTGGATTTCAGGACCTTATCCGAGAGTATTCCGGCCAGGGGGCATCCGAAGATCATGCCTATGCCGATGAAGGTCAGCACCGTGCTGTAGGTCGTCTTGTCCCATCCCAGCACATCCTTGTAGAACGGCCCGGCCCACAGTCCCTGGTACACCATGATGCTGCCGTACATGAAGAAGAACCAGATCGCCAGCGGCCAAAAGTTCATGCCTGATCCGAAGGTCATCTTCAGGGCCTTGACCATGGGGATCTTCTCCGCCGCCTTGGCCTCGGGAACAGGCTCCCCCTTCTCCTCGGCCTCGATCTCCTGGATGGTCGGGAGGTTCATTTCCGCGGGGCGGTCCCGTATTATCAGGTAGGCAACAATGGCCAGCACCACGGACAGGACGCCAAGTATGAAGAACACCTGCTGCCAACCGATGGCTTCGGACAGGATGCCCAGGGGGCCGGCGGCGCTCAGGGCACCGATGTTGCCGACCGCCAGCAGGATTCCGCTGAGCGAGGCGAACTCGTTCTTGCGGTACCAGGTGGCCAGGATCTTCATGATGGGGATGTACACCATGGCCACGCCCACGCCGATCATCACACGGCCGACGATGACCAGTTCGAAGTCCGTGGCGACCCCGGTCAGTATGGCGCCGACCGCAGCGACGAGAGTGAACAGGCTCACCGTCCTGCGCGGTCCCCAGCTGTCCGTCAGTATGCCCGACGGTAGTTGCATGACGGTATAGGCGTAGAAGTACGCCGAGCTCAACAGCGCGATGGACGCTGCGCCCACTCCGAAAGTGTCCTGAAGGTCGCTGGAGACGACCGATGTGGACACCCTGTGGAAGTACACAAAGAAGTAGGCGAACGCCATAATCCCGAACACCGCCCACCGGTATCGCAGGACCTTCTGTACTTTACTCTTTTCCAGTGTCATTCAATAACCCTCCTCACCTCATCGGACAAGCCGATGAGCCGTTGCGAGCTAGATGCCTGGGTGGTTATTTCCATTAGGTGACGAACATGTTCGGACGGAGATGAGTATTAAATCTGAACGGCGGATTGGTCCGACCGACTGAAAATGGACATCTATGAATAAGTATCTGGGCTGAAAGAATGCCCAGCGGTCGCTACCACATCTTGGGGTAGGTGCTGGCTGGCATGTATACGCGGTCGGTGGAGACGGCCACGCCTTCCTTGGCCCTTACCATCTCCTCGGGGGACATCGATGCCGTGCCGACTGCCACCGCTTCTCCTTTGGCGGTGAACATCGCCACCATGCCGTCCTTCTTCACCGCCGCGTCCACCTTGGCCACTCCGACCGCGGCGAGGTCTGCGCCGTGGCACACGGCGTCCACCGCGCTGTCCTTGATGACGACCTTGGGCAGGGGGTCGAAAAGCACCTCGATGGGCAGGAGCATCGAACGGAGCCACCGCTCGTCCCCTTCCTTCCACTCGACATACGCGTCCTTGATGTCCTGCAGAGTGACTGCCTTGTCCTCGAGCATGTCTCCCGATCGCGTTCGGCGGAGATCTTCCATACTCGCCCCCACCCCTAGAGCATCGCCGATGTCTACGCACAGCGTCCGGATGTAGGTGCCGGCGTCGCATTCCACGCGGAACAGGACGTCGCGTCCCTTGATCTCGAGGATGTTCAGCGTATGGATCGTCCGCACCCGCATCTGCCGCTTGACCGCCGAGCGCACCGGGGGGGTCTGGTAGATCCGGCCGATGAAGGTGGCCATGACCTGGCGGACGTCCTCTTCTTTCCGGTCGCGGTGCAGGCGCATGAGGCAGACGTACTCCTTGTCCGAGCGCAGTACGAGGTTGAGCGCGCGGACCGCGCGGCCGGTGGCGATGGGCAACACGCCGGACACCTTGGGATCGAGAGTGCCTCCGTGGCCGATCTTCTCGATGTGCAGGATGTCCCGGACCCACGCCGTCGCCTGATGGGACGTCGGACCCATCGGCTTGTCCATTATGATGACCCCCGCCTCCAGGAGCTCCTCTATCGTCCTCTCCGACGGCTTCTTCCCGGCGTTCACGCCCAGGGGGCTCTTGTCACGGATCAGCACATCAGCCATGGTAGGCCACCGCCGCGTCGCAGATGAGTTCAGACACCTGCTCAGGGGTCTTATCAGTGGTATCGATCACCAGATCGTAGATGTTCCGGTCGTTTATATCAATATCATAATAGGCGCGGTACCGGCGGGCCTCGCATTTTTCTCTCTCCACGATCTCCTGCTTCCTCTGGGCCTGGGTGCCCCCCTCCCTCTCTACTACTCGGGCCGCGCGGACCTCGAGGTCAGCTCCCATGTACACCCTAAAGGCCGGGATGCCGTGCATGGTCAGCATGTGGGCGGTGAGGCGCCCTTCCAGAAGGAGATCGTCCCCGGATCGGGCGATCTCTACCATGCGTTCGTCTAGACGTCGATCGACATCGGGATCGGACTCGCACATCGAGCCAAAGGTGGCCAGGGACATTGACGATTCCTTGGCCAGCTGCCGAAAGATATCTCCCGAGATGACCACCCTTAGGTGGAGCCTTTCCGCGACCAACCGGCAAGCCGTGGTCTTCCCCGACCCCGGCGGGCCGCTGATGGTGATCCTCATGCCGGCTGGGCCTCGATCTCACGCAGCCGCTTGCGGAACTCGAAGTAACGCAGGGCACGGCTGAGGATCTGACCGAACGGTATGCTGATGAGCGAGTACAGCAGCACCCAGTTGGGCAGCACGTTCGAGGCAGTGAGGCTCACGTTGGTGGCCCAGGGGACGTTGACCACTGCGATGGCAGGGTCCAGGTGCCCAATCCACACCGAAAGCCAGGCGAAGATGGGGATGATGGCCAGCATGGTGACTGGCATCAGCTTCATCTGGCTTGTGGACATCTCCATGGACTTCTTGAGGATGTTGGGCTGCTCCTCGGTAAGCTTCTTGATCTTGTACTTGTTGTTCTCCACCCTGGCCTTCTGGAGCTCCTTGTTGAAGGCGCTGACGATCTTCTGGCTCTCGGCCTGCCCGACGTAATCGGTGAAGAAGTGCCTCAGGACGACCGACAGTGCGGTCATGATGATGCCCGTGAGAATAAGCGTCACCACCGGCACGGTGCCGTTGAGGCCGACTAGCGGTTCAAGGACGTATCCCACGATGGTGCCCAACCAGGTCCGGAGGGACTGGTCGAAGAGCACGAACATGGCGAACACGAAGATGAAGATGGTGATGAACTGGTTCATCTGCTTCTTCGGGTCGGGGGCTGGACGGGGCGGGAGAGGTGCCTGCTGCATCTATCAATCGCCTCCGAAGAAGCCCCGGAGCATGGGGTGCATTTCCATCATTTGTTCCCTTCCTAGTGCCTCGTAGAACTGGATCAGGATGCCCACCGCGAGCAGCACACCGGTACCTGAGGCGTTACCTACCGTACCGATGAGGTCCGCTCCCGCCGCCAGCGCGCCGACCAGGGCACCAGATATGACCGTGACCACGGGGATGTATCTCTCCAGCACCCGCTTCAGGACCCGGGGGTCCCTACGGAACCCGGGTATCTGCATGCCGGAGTTTTCGATCTGCCTCGCCACCGCTTCCGGACCCATGTTGGTGGTCATGATCCAGAACTTGGCGAAGACCACCGAGCCGAGGACCATCACTCCGAAGAAGACCACGACCTTGATGAAGATCTGCAGCGAGCTATGGTCGTACACCACGCTGGCATAGGTAGTGGGATTGAGCAGCGGCAATAGCCATCCGGCCAACCCGCTGGGCGTGGTCAGATACCACGCCAGCCCTCCGGCTGGAGAGGTCCCCGAGGCCGTAGTATAGTACCCTAGCAGAGGATTGTGGCCGAGGATCGGTATCTGCGACAGGAAGCTATTGGTATAGAACAGGTACGCGAACATGCTGATGTTGGCCAGCACCGCGGCCATCAAGATGACCGGGATGTTGGAGGCGTACAGCAGCTTGATGGGGTACCTGCCCCTGGCGCCCCTTGCGGTGCCGTGGGCCAGAGGTAGTTCGATCCTCGCCGACTCGATATAGGAGACGAACAGGAAGATCGCGATCGTCCCGATCAACGCCACCACCGGGTTAGGGTTTTGGATCAGTATCTTCTCGTAGCCTCCCGAGGCCAGCTGACTGGCCGACATGTTGGTCAGCAAGTAGATGGTCTTGGGTATGGTACCCGCCGGCGGATTGCTGACGCTCAGCGCCTCGCTTCCATTGATTGGGTACCAGTTGACCGTACCGGTGAATATGGCTTGCGCCACCCCCGCGGCGATGAACAGCGATATGCCGCTGCCGATGCCCCATTTGGATACGACCTCGTCCATGAGGAAGACGAGATAAGAGCCGGCGAACATCTGCGCTATCAGGATGATCTGCGCTATGCTGGTGCCGTTGATGGCACCGGAAGCCCCAACGACGTTATTCAGGCCGCTGATCAGGGTGGTGGAGGGCGTCAGGTAACCGAAGACCTGGGGGACCGCTTCCACCAGGATCATGATTATGACCAGGAGCTTTTGGGTCCCCTGGTACACCGCCTTGTCCTCGTCGTTGGTCAGATCAAGCTTGATGATCTTGGCCCCGACGAACAGCTGCATGATGATCGATGCAGTGACTATCGGGCCGATGCCCAGTTGCATGAGCGATCCCTGCGCCCCGGCAAGGATGGCCCGGTACGGACCAAAAATGTCAATGATGTTCTGTTGGTTAAGACCAAAGAGGAACACATTGGTCATCACGAAGTAGAAGACCAGCATAAGGATGACCCACATGATCTTGGTCCGGAAGTGCACGTGCCCCTCCGGACGTTTGACCGATGGAAGTCTTTCCGTAAGCGGCTTCAACCTGTAGAGTCGGCTGTTCTGTAGCTCGGCCATGAGTCATCCCTATTAGTGCATACTGCCTGGCTAAGGTTGGTGTTTAAGGTTGGGCTACCGAGCCCCCGGCGGCCTCGAGCTTCTCTTTCGCTCGGGCCGAGGACTCGGCGACCACTACCTCGAAGGAGTTTGAGACCTTCCCGAAACCCAGGAGCTTGTCGACGCCCATATTAGCAAGGTTGATTTTTACTTTGCCGTCCTCATTCACAGCAAAGCCCTGCTTCTGGAACTCCTCAAGGCGCTCCTCAAGGTCCCCTACATTGAGGGTGATCTTGGCGGAAACGACCTTCTGTGGGCGCTTGAAGCCATGGCGGCCGAAGTGCATCGGGTCGTACTTGAGCACGCTGATGGTCTTGTGCTTGTGGAGGCCGGCGTTGCCGGTACCTCCGGTCTTGCCAGCGCCCCTGCCGCTCTTCTTGCCGCGGCCATGGGTGCGGCCTCCTCTGAACTTGTTGGTCCTGCTTGGCATGTCTAGCACCTCATAGCATCTTCTCGATGAGGGCGTTTATCTTGTCGCCCCGGTACCCCAGGGACCCGTGGGTCTTGAGGTCCTTTTTTACGCCTTCGTAACCCTGGACGGGAGGATGCAGCCTGAACAGGGGCTTGACGTCCTTCAGCTCGGAGTACTTGGTCTCGTCCTTGACCACGCTCGTGGCGAACTCCTGGATGGAGCCGAACGGGGAGTTGGCTCCCACGTAGGCATCATCGATGGGCTTGTCCCCCATGAGCCGGCCGCGGGACTGGATCATCTTGGCGAGGGTCTCTTCGGAGACCTCTCCCCAGGTGATGAAGTCCTTGGCCTTCTGCAGCATCCCCCTCATGGTCTTGTCCTCGGGGATGATGACGCAGTGGTTGACGCGGGTGAGGCGGAGCATGCACATCGTGTCTTCGATATCCTTGTTTATCTTTCTGTGTCCGCGAACTCTGATGACCGCGAATGCCATTTCAATCACGCTTCCTTGAGCGCATCGGCGTCGCCCTCGATGGGGGCGCCGGCCACGTGGACCCGGGTGGGTCCGCTGATGATCTTCAAGCGCTTCTCCTGCTCGTCGGTGACCCTCATCTCGGACGTCTTCTTAAGGGCGTCAAAGGTCGCTAGGGCGTAGTTGACGGTGGTCTTGGTGTGCCCACGGGCGAAGCCCCAAGCATCCTTGACCCCGGCCAGACCGAGGATGGTCTTAGCCACATCGCCGACCGCCAGGCCAATGCCACGGGGGGCGGCCTTGAGGGTGACCTCCACCGATCCGGCCTTGCCGACGACGGCCAGGGGGATCGAGTGGGCGGTGCCACAGCCGCATTCCCATGAGCCACAGCCCCGCTTGATCTCGATGATGTTGAGCTTGGCGTTGTCGATGGCCTTGCGGATGGTCGGTCCGACCTCCTTGCCCTTGGCGCGGCCCAAGCCGACGAACCCATCGCCGTTGCCGACGCAGCTGGTGACCGCGAACCGGACCCTGCGGCCGGAGTCGGTCATCCTCTGTACCATGTTGAGGTCGATGACCTCGTCCTTCATCTCGGGCAGCAGGATGTCGACGATCTCGGGCTCCCTCAAGGGGAGCTTGGTGGCAAGGGCCTGGCTCATGGTGGTGATCTCACCGCTCAGGACCATCTTGCCCAGTCTTGTCTTGGGATTCCATTCTGCCATCTTACTTCGCCTCCATCCGGCTCTTGACCTCTTCGACCATCTTTCCCATGTTCTCGTCGATGTGGGCGCCGTTGATCCTCTCATCGGCGGGGAGAACCTCCTCGCCGTGGGGGATCTCGATCCCGGCATCGAGCATGCCCTTCAGGGCGGCGAAGATGGCGGAGCCTCTTGCCGGTCCCTTCAGGCCGATGTCCAGCACAGCCTCTTCTACGCCGTTCTGGGACGCCCTCTTGCCGGCCAGATAGCCAGTGAGATAGGCGGCGGGAAGGTTCCCGGTCGCGCCGGTCCAGCCGAGCTTAGCCAGCTCCTTGGAGGTGGCGGCGGCGAGGACCTTGTCCCCCTTCTCGTCGTAGCTTATGAACTGTACGTTCGCATTCCTCAGCGAGATGCGTACGACCGCCCGGGGCACGCGTCCCCTCAGCAGCCTCTGCCTCTGCCTGTAATCGGTCCTTCCTTCCCTGCGCCTGCGGAAGTTCACCCTGTATCTCGGTCCTTCTGCCATTTACTTAGCCTCCTGCAGGTGGCCCTCGGTCTTGAGGTGAGTGAGCAGGTGAGCCCGGCTCTTGAACACCCCTCCCTTGGCCTTCATGTAGAACTCGCGGTAGACGCTCTTGGAGATCTTGCCGCTGTCCCTGAGGTCCCGCAGCTCGGCGCGGATGGGCCTGATGGTCTGGATCCAGTCCCTCTTGGTAGGGGTTCTGGCTCCGGCCCTGCCCTTCCTGCTTCCGGGGCCGCGCTGGCGGCCCTTCTTGCGCTGGGCGGCGTTGTACCTGGTCCGTCCCTTCGAGATGCCGGCCTTGGGCAGCGCCTTGATGGTGCCGGACTCGATGGCGGTGCGGATGTCCGCCCTGGTGATGGCGTCGGCAAGGTCCTCGGCCCGGTTGGGATCGATCCACACGCGGTTCTCACCGCAGTCCAGGATCTCGGCCGCCATACGCCTCTGATTCTTCAGATCCATTTTCATCCCGTCCTGTTCAGGACACGAATGCCCAGCTCATCGGCCTTCTGCTCGATGGCCTGCCTCTTCTTGAATCCTACGCTGCCGCCGACCCTGACCGCCTGGACCTTGGGGTCCACCTTTTCCAGCTGATCGGGGTTCCACACCATGACCTCCTCGAATCCGGAGGGGTGCAGGCCGCGCACCTTGGCCGGTCCGCGGTAGCCTATGCTCACGACGTTCGGCCGGTACTGTATGTGGCGGCGCATCTTGCTGTGCATGCCGCGGGGCTTCCTCCACTTCTCTCCCAGACGGGGGAAGCGGAACCACTCCTGCCTGAGGAAGGCGATGCGGTCGTGGCTCATCTCGTAGCGGAGGGCAAGGAGCTTCTTGGTCTCATCATCGAGGACCGGCTTCTTCTTGGCGACGTAGGCGCCCTTCTCGACGACCTCGGCCGGCGGCTTATCCACTATCTCCACGTCCTTCGCAGCGGGCTTGGACTCGGTCGCGGGCACGATGGCCTTCCTGGACTTCTTCTCGACCTTAACATCGAGGAGCTCTCTCCAGGTCTTGATAGTCTTGGGGCCTACCCCCACGAGCTCGTCCATGATCTTCTTGCTCTTCTCCGCGTTGCGGAGGGCGTCCTTAAGGTCAGGAACGTTCGTGATGCCCATGTCCTCGAGCTGGGAGCCGAACTCCTCCTTGTAATGAGGGAGGTCCGCCAGCTCGTTGATATCTGCCTTCTTCTCCTTGCTCATGAGCTCACCTTCTTGGCCTTCTCGGTGATGTAAATGCCATCCTGGAACACCCGGGGATCATAGCCCCAGATCTTGGTGGCGTACTCGATGTTGGCCGCGGTCTGCCCGACGGCCTCGACGTCCGTGCCGGTGAGCACCACGTCGTTGCCCTTGACCACGATCTTGGTGTCCCCCAGGATCTTGGCCTGGCGGGGAGACCGCTCGCCGAGGAAGTTGTCGATGATGAACTTGTCACCCTTCACCGCCGTCTTCATCGGGAAGTGGGAGAACACGATCTTCATGTGGTACTCGAATCCCACGGTCACTCCCTCGATCATGTTGTTGAGATGCGAGGCGAAGGTGCCGATCATGGCCTTGTCCTTCACCCTGGGCATCTGGCAGCTGACGACCAGATGGTCTCCGTCCAACCTGACCTTGGTCTTGGGGTTGTAGAAGTCCCGGCTCAACTTTCCCTTGGGGCCCTTGACCTCTACGATGGAACCATTCACGGCGACGGTGACCCCCTTGGGGATGGCCACCCTCTCTTCCAGTATTCCGCTAAGTGTCATCGAAGTCCCCTCAGTACACGTAGGCCAGAAGCTTTCCACCCACACCAAGCTCCTTGGCCCTGGCATGGCTCACGACGCCCGCGGTGGTCGTCATTATGAGCACTCCAAAGTCCTGAGCGGGTAGGTATCTGGACTCAAACCTCTCCAGATCGTTCTTCTGAACCGAATATCTCGGCTTTATCACGCCGCAGTCGTTTATCTTTCCCTGTATCCTTACCTTGAACACGCCGGCCTTTCCGTCCTCGACAAACTCGAACTGGTTGATGTAGCCATACTCTTGCATGACCTTCAGTACCCGTCCGATGAGCTTCGAGGAGGGGCGGATGGTGCACTCGCTCTTACCGACCGAGGCCGCGTTCTTGATGGTCGACATGGCGTCGTTAAGTGGGTCGCTCTGCATGTCATCACCTCAGCTATACTTCTTGAACCCGATCTCCGGGGCTATCTCGCGGAAGCACTGCCGGCAGACGTGCATACCGTAGCGGCGTACGATGCCCCGCTTTCTTCCACAGCGCAGGCACCCCTTCTTCCTTCCATATTCCTTCTTAGTCTTCACTCGACCACCTCGACTTTGAACTGTTCCTTCATGAAGCTGATAGCCTCATCCCGGGTCATGCGGTGCTCCTTGGGGATCTTCCGGGCCATGATGCGCCTCTTAGCCACCCGGTAACCCGGCCTCATGAAGACCACGTTGACATCCATGCCGAAGATGCCGATCTCGGGATCATATTTCATACCCTCGAAGTCGGTGTAATCGGGGATCCCGAACGACAGGTTGCCCTCCTTGTCGAAGGAGTAGACCGCCACCCGGTTCTCCCGGATGGTGAGGGCCTTCTTGATGAAGTCCTGGGCCTTCTCTCCCCTCATGGTAACCTTGCACCCGATGGGCATGCCGTACCTCACCCCGAGGTCACGGTTGGTGACCTTGGCGAAGGTGATCACGGGCTTTTGCTTGGTGACCATGTTCAGGACCTTCTGGGCCTTGTTCAGCCGCTCGCCGGCCTCGCCGACCCCGATGTTCACGACGACCTTCTCGATCCGAGGCTGCCTCATGAGATCGCTCATATCGCGGCCTCCTCGGGCAGCTCGATCTCAGGTGCCTTGACACCGATCACGAACACGTTGCTCTTGACGGTGGACGTGCCGTCCTTGAATTTGACGAGGTTCTCTGAGGTGAGCCTGGTGATGAGGTACTCATCGACCACCGCGGTCTCGCCGACGTGGGAACCGGAGGTGATCAGGGTCAGGCTGCCCTTATCCAGAGAGTAATGGTCCAGGACCTTCTGGCTGGGGATCTCGATCTTGAGGACGTCCCCGGTCTTGTAGCTGTCCTTCTCCACCAGGATGTTCCTTCCGTCGTGGAGGTTGAGCTGGACCTTGCCGCCGCTGACGATGGTCTTGTTCTCGATGCGGCACAGCTTCCAGGACGCCTTCTCCTGGGGGATCTTGGCTAGTTGCAGCTTGCCCCGCCGGTCCATGACCATGCGGTAGGCGGTCCCGGCCTTGGGGAGGGACACAACGTCCATCAGGCCGATGCCCTGCTTGGGATTGGCGACGACCTTTCCGTCGACCAAGATGCCCTTCTCGAATATGACCGCCCGGACCTCGGCGGCGGTCTTGCACACCTGCAGCATGTCCCGGAGGACGACGACCACGGGGATGCTTCCCTCGATGGCGTGAGCGCCAGGGGAGGGCTTTGTGATCCAGTGGGCGGTCTTCCTCTTCACCGGCCAGCTGCGGGGCGATGTCAATCTCTTCATCTCGTTGCTCATTGTGAAACCTCCTTGGCCCTGGCCAGCTTCTCCTTCCGCTTGGGGTCGGAGAGGTCGAGCTTGGTGATCATGACCTTGGACGCGTGGACCGGCCTAGCGATCTGGGTGCCGTCGGCCTTGGCGATGGTGACGCCCTCGACGGTAACCCTTCCGGTCTTGGTTATGACCGCAGCGACCTTGCCCTCGACGCCGACGATCTCCTCGTCGCCGCGCATCACTCTCACGGTGTCTCCCGTGATGACCTGCAGCGAGCGGAGCTTGTACTCCTTCTGCAGTTCCTCGCTCAGGTGGGAGGAGATGTTCTTCCTCCGGATGTGACTGGGAGCGTTATAGAAGGACTTCCTCTGCTTCCGTGCTTTCTTGCTCTGTACCATTATATCACCTTCAGATGATCGTCGAGGCGGTCGCCGCTATGCGGGGCCACCTCTCCGCCGCTTCCCTCGCCACAGGTCCCTTGATATCCGTTCCCTTGGTCTCACCCTCTTCGGTGGTGATGACCGCGGCGTTGTCTTCGAAGGAGACCATGACTCCATCGGCCCGGCGGAACGGCCGGCGCTGACGGACGATGATGGCGTACACTACCTGCCTCCTCATCTCAGGGCTTCCCTTCTTGACGGAGGCGATGACTATGTCTCCGACACCGGCCTTGGGGTACCGGCGGTTGGTGCCATGGTAGCCCGGGACGGTGACGATCGCGATCGTCTTGGCGCCCGTGTTGTCGATAACGTTGAGCACGGTGCCGGTCTGGACGCCGCGCGACTGTTTACCTGCAACTCCCTTCATCACGTTCACCTCTTCTCGATGATCACGAAGGACACGGTCTTGCTCAGCGGGCGGCACTCCATGATCTTGACCTGGTCGCCGGCCTTGACCCCCAAGCAGGGGGGGTTGTGCACTGAGTAGTGGCTCGTTCTCTTCTCGTAACGCTCGTACTTCTCTTGGTACTTCAGATAGTTGCGCTCAACCACCGCGGTCTTGTCCATCTTTGTGGAAATGACAACCCCTTCGATGGTCTGGCCCTTGACCGACAGCTCCCCATGGAAGGGGCAGTGCTTGTCGGTGCATGTGGACTCAGGCGCCCTGACATCGATTCCTATATCCTTGACTTCGTTAGCCATTGGGATCACCTAATCTTCTTGATACGATCCTCAGGTCGGTGCTGGATCTCCGAACCGTGAATCTGGACCTTATCTCCCTGGTATGTGAACAGGAACTCATTGCTCGACTTGGGGACAGTGACCTCGCGTTCGCCCTTGCGGACGACGAAGGTCCGTTTGGTCTCATCCACCACTACGCCGCGGACATTCCCGCAGCCGGGATTGGGCAAGACCTCCACTTCCAAGCCGATCAGTTCTGACCTCATGAAATCCCTCTTGTTCACGTTCATCTGACATCCGTCTTGAAGCCCATCTGTTCGAGGACCTCTTTGACCTTCTTCTTGTGGTCACCCTGCAGCTCAATGCGGCCTTCTTTGGCCGTACCGCCAGCAGCGCACTTGCTCTTCAGCTTCTTAGCCAGGTCGTCCATGTCGATGTCGTTCTCGTCGATCCCTTCGACCACGGTTACGATCTTACCATAGCGCCTGCTGTCAGTGCTGATCCGTACGGTTTGCTGTTCACGCGCGATCTCTTCGCACATGCACAGTTCCTTGGGCAGCCCACATACCGGGCAGATTTCGGCCATTAGTGCTTCTCCTCCTCCGTCTGGATGGTCTCGATCCGAGCAATGTTGGTCCTGAGGGCCCGTATCCTTCCGGGGTTGGTGGGCGCCCCGCCCATCGCGGCGGTGCCTCTCTCGTGCATGAGCTCGTCGCGGAGCTCGCGCAGCTTCTTAGCGCGGTCCTCGACGGTCATGTCCTTGATCTCCGACGTCCGCAGGAGAGCCATTTACTGCTCACCCTCCGGTGCGTCGGTGCCCTCTTCGACCGGGGCAGCAGGCTCCTCTGTGGCGCTCTGCGCGCTCTCCTCGTTGGGGACGATGACGGAAGGCTCTTCCTTCTTCACCATCAGCGGGGCGAGCTCTGGGAACTTCTCAGCTGCCTCGGCAGGCGCGGTGACATCGATCTCGTCCGGCAGCTTGGTCTCCGGGCGCATGATCTCCACGGTGACGCCAATGACGCCGGGCTTGAGCTTCGCGACCGCGTAGCCCTTGTCCACGTCCTTGAGCTTCGGCTCGCCGCAGAACTTGATGTAGCCTTCCTTGAACTTCTCGGTGCGGTGCCTCTGACCGGTAAGCTTGCCGGCGATGATGATGTGGCAGCCCCGCGCTCCGGAGTCCATGACCCGGCGGATGGTGCTGTGACCGGCCCGCCTGAAGTGCCAGCCCCGCTCGAGGGCGAAGGCCAGCTTCTCGGCCATGATCTGGGCGTTGAGGTTGGGGTTGGCGACCTCCTGGACCTCGACCTGGGGGTTGTCGAACTTAAAGTCCTCCTCGATCGCCCGGGTCAGGTTCTTGATGGCCGCGCCCCGGCGACCGATCACGATGCCAGGGCGCTCGGTGACGAGCGTAACCCTGGTCCCCATGGGGGTCCTCTGCACGTCTAGCCCGCCGAATCCCGCCCTGGTTACCTCCTTCATCAAGTATTCCTTGAGGAGGACCCTGCGGACGTTCTCGGCTATGAACTTCCTCTCGTTCGCCATATTTACTGTGCCTCCTCCAAGATGACCTCGATATTGACGGTCTGCTGGTTCCAGGGAGTGCTCCGGCCGTAGGCGCGGGGCATATGTCCGGGGATGGTCCGACCGAGGTTCGTAGTGACGACCTTGACCTTCATGTTGTCAGCGTCCAGGCCCTTGTACTCGGCGTTGTGCTTGGCGCTGTTGATGACCTCCAAGATGGCTGCGGCCGACTTCGCGGGGAAGCGGCCGGGGCCGACACCGGGCTTGTGGGCCACGCCGGTATTGAACCGGGCGAACTGGACCGGCCTCTTGAGGTCGACGACCTCCTCAAGCATCTTGATGGCCACATTGACCTTCTTGCCCCTGATCATGCGGCAGATTTCGCGGGAGTCCTTGGGAGAGACAGGTCTCTCCTTTCCAATGGCCTTCGCGGTCTTGTCCGGATCTGCGTACTGAGTGTATCCAGCCATGTTTCCACCTCACTTAAGCGGCAGGAACTTGGAACCCCTGGTGGCACCTACGCCCGGTCCAGAGTGCTTCACTTCGTGCCTGGTCATGGCGAACTCGCCCGTGAAGTGCCCGATCATCTCGGGCTTGATCTCGAACTCAAAGAACTCCTTACCGTTGTGGACGGCGACCCTCTTCCCTACGAACTGGGGGATGATGGGGACGTCCCTGCGGTGGGTCCTGGTTACCTCACGGTTCCCGGACCTGAGCACCTCGAATGCGGTCCTCTGCTCTTCGTTCATTCCGCGGGCCAAGGTTCTCCTGGCCCGGGACGGGAGCAAAGTGACCATCTCATCGAAGGGCATCTCCAGCAGCTCCTCCATAGTGAAGCCACGGTAGGTGAACTCCTTCTTGCGCCGAGCGGTGATGCCGCCCTTCTTCTTGCGCTGCTTCCTGCGCGCGGCCTTCTGACCGCCAATCTTCTCCTTTGCCATCTAGATCACTTCCTCCGCTTGGGCGACAGGCGGCCGACCTTACGTCCGGGTGATGCATTCCGGCTGACAGTGCTCGGCTTACCCACATGGGGGTGGCCACCGCCGCCGTGGGGGTGGTTCACCGCGTTCATGGCCACTCCCTTGACCTTGAAGTTCGCTTTAGCCTTGCTGCGGTAAGCATGGAACTTGTTCCCAGCCTTACCGAACGGCTTCTCTCTCTGACCGCCTCCGGCCACCACTCCGAGCGAAGCCCGGCACCGGGGGTCGAAGGTCTTGAACGAACCGGATGGCATGAGGACGACCACTTTGTCGCCTCTGCTCACTACGGTCGCGGACGCTCCGGCCACGCGGACGAACTTTCCGCCGTCACCGGGCTGTCCCTCGATATTGTAAACGAAGCTCCCCTCGGGCACGGAGCTGAGGGGGACCACATTGCCGGGAGTGAGGTCGGTCGCCCCGAGGTCGTAACTGATGGTCTTGCCGACCATCATGCCCTCGGCGGCGAGCATTAGGACGCTCTCCCCGGAGAAGTCGACCTTGGCCAGGGGACTGCTGCGCCCCGGGGCGTGGATAAGGTCGACGATCTTGCCGTTGCCGGCATCGACGTTAGGATACCGAATGCTGCTAAGCTGCCTGTGGCCAGGGTTGCGGTAGACCGCGCCGCCCTTGCCGCGTCTTTGCTGTCTGAGTTGCTTTCCCATATTATCCCCTCAGAACACTCCAATCCTCATCCCGATGTCCTCGGCCGAATAACCCTCGGCGAGCTGGATGGTGGCGCGCTTTCCTTCCTTGGTGATCTTGGTCCAGACCTTGAGGACCTTGACGTCGAAGTGCTTCTCGAAGGCCTCCTTGATCTCCTTCTTGGTGGCCTCCTTGAGGACGACGAACTCAATCCGGTTGCCGTCCTTGAAGTCCTGGGTAGGGGTCCCGGTCATGTGGTTCATTGTCTTTTCAGTAACATAAGGGTGGAGAAGGATGTCCGACTTGACCATGCTCACCACTCTCCTATCTTCTTGATGGCGGACTCAGAGAAGACCGCTAGCCTTCCTGCCACGCCGCCTGGGGCCAGCACACCCGCGCTCAGTCCCTCGGTCGACACGATCTCGACGCCCGGCAGGTTGTTGGCACCCATGAACACGGGTGCTTCCTGGGCCGAAACGACGACCAGGATGCTGCGGGGAGTCTTGTACTTCCTGCCCCTCATCTTACCGCGGCCAGCACGGACCTTCTTGCCGTCCTTGGCCCTCTCCAGGTCGGCGGAGACGCCGATCTTCTCCAGGGCGGACACGACATCGTTGGTGGTGGCTAGGCTCTCGAAGTCGTCCTCCACGATCACGGGCATGGTCAGCCCGTCATCGAACTGGTGCCCCCTCTTCTTAACCATTTCAGGGTCTGACAGGGCGGCCAGCGCGGACAGCTTGGCCTTGAACTTCTCCTTGCGGTTGACCTTCTTGGAGTAGTCCTTCTCCGGCTTGGGCGGGAAGGCCCGGCGACCACCAACGTTATTGGGGGATTCGGCGGCCTTGCTGCCCTGGGTGAGCCTCTGGACACGGGAGGTACCGCGGCCCTTACCCCACTGGGAGACGGCGTGCCGGACACCCGCGGTGGGGCTCGGCCCGTAGGCCTGGCGCCGGTTGGCATGCTCGGCTACGGCGGCACGGTGGATGATGTCCGGCCGGTAGTCGGTGGCAAAGGCGGCGGGGAGCTCCACGCTCTTGACGACATCGCCTTTTACAGAGTAGATATTGACATTGTTCTTGGGCATGATCTTCAAGCCCCCTGCTTGGACTCGGTGGAGACATACACCATATTGGGCGCCTCCTTGAGCACGGTACCGGCCGGCCTAACGGGGTCCCTTAGACGGATGAGCCTCTTGGTGGGGCCCGGTACGGAGCCGTGAATAAGAACGTAGTTGTTCCTTACGCTGCCGTAGTGAATGAAGCCGCCCTTGGGGTTGACCTCGTCGCCCTTCTCCCCGATCTTTAGGATCCGCTTGTTGAATTCGGTCCTCTGGTGGTAGCCGACCTGACCGGCCTGGGGAACCTGGGGCCGAACGAACCCGGGCCTCTTGGGGGCAAGGGTCCCGACCATCCTGCGGTGCTTGGAGTTCTTGTGGGACAAAAGCTTAACGCCCCATCTCTTGATGGCGCCCTGGAACCCCTTACCCTTGGTCACCGCGGATACGTCGATGATGGCGCCGTCCTTGGCGAACTCGGTGACGGTGATCTCCTTTCCGAGCAATCCCTTCGCGTACTCGAGCCTTTGGGTCACGGAACCGCCGCCGACACGGGTCTCCATCAGATCGGGGACCTTCTTGGGCACGCCGGTGATCATCTTTGGTTGAGTGTAGGTCAATACGCGGACATCCTCGATGTCCTTCTTGCTCAGCTCGCTCCAGGCCTTCTCAGCATCCTGGTTCTTGGGAATCGGGAGCCTCCGGGCGAGGGTCTGGTCGAGACCGCTGGCCCATACTTCGCCAGCAGTCCTCAGACCGTAGCGGGAGCTCTCATAGACCCTGACCGCGGCGACCTTCATCGGGGGCACCTCGAGAACGGTGACCGGGATCTGGATCTCCTGACCCGCGGTGAGGCTGTTCTTGTCAAAGTCCACCACGAATGCATGGGTCATCCCGGCCTTATATCCGGCGAAACCCTGCAGTTTAGGGCCTTCGCTGATCTCGGGCCAGGAGTCTAACCTGGGCGTCTGGCTAATCGCTCGCTTCCTGGGCGAATACGCATGCGAACCTTGTTTTGGACGTCTCTTGTTTGGCATGATTCTCCCTCTCTTCTCATTGAGAGAATCCACTCTCTGTGCTTGCGCCTCTTTCTTACTCGATCGCTCGAGGTCAGCACCTTCGACCGTGACGCGTTATCCACCCTCCGAGAATGGAGTTAGAGGGGAAATTGGGATGCGGAGCATTGCCCATGGCGTCTGGTCGAACGTCCTCAGCGCTTACAGCGTGCCTGTGGGATTATGGTTGTTATATTTAAACCTGCCGTGGGTGTCATCATACTATCTGGCCATGCCGTATTCCATTTTTCGGGAACATTCCTGAAGCATGGGCAATCAGTGAGTTCAATGCTCGCCCTTCCTGAATGGGCTTTCAAGACCGATATCAATCCAAGGAGGGCCGGATTTCCGCAAAGAGGTTAAAGCAGGTTCGCGAGGGGAACTGTTAGTTATGGCGTCGAAGGCAATGAGTTCGACATAAATTCAGCCCTCGATCGGGTGCTGACAGATCAAGTTCCATACTTCTAAAAGCAGGTAGAGGTGGGAGCGAGGGGAGATCCTAGTCTGTCCTCAGGATCAAACACCGGGCAAAGCCCGACCTAGGGCAGTAGAACCATGGGCACCTTCTGAGGTCAAAAACTATACGATTCATACATACGATTCCTTCGCATTGGTAATTTAATGGTATTGTGTTAATGATTTACGGGTGTCTAAGTGAAACACAACAAAAAATTGGTATTCGGAGCGTTTGCCGCCCTGATGGTCGCTGGAGTAGCCATCGTGCTCATGAGCGGCAACGCTTCTGCTCTTGGCTACGGAGCGACCGGCGAATGGAACGGCGACCTCGACCATATCCGCGACCAGGTCCAGGATCAAACCTGCGATCCAGACCGAATAATGGCTCAGGATGGTTCATGTCTCGATCCAACTGTAGACCAGGATGCAACCTGTGACCAGGACCATATCCAGGACCAGGAAAAGTTACAGGATGGATCGTGCCAGGACCTGACCTGTGACCAGGACCAGACTAGGGACAAAGTTCGTGCCTGCTGGTAAAACCTCTTTTTATCTTTCTTTTTCCTATTGATCGTACTTTGACCTTTTCGTGATCTCAGTACTTATCGCCCAGATAATCAAACCGGAAACGATTCCCAATGTCCCGAGAACGATTGCCTGAGGGGCGATGAAAACCGATGCGAGGAGGAGGACTACGCATGATGAGAGGCCGAGCACGGGTACGGACTTTGGATATCGCCGGTTCACCCCCTTCAGACGAAATGCAGATAGATTGGCGACCATGTAATACACGATCTGAGTAAAGGTGCTTAGTGCCACCACGCTAACGACGTCGACGAACAGGACAAGGATTATGATTATCGTTCCGGTTATCCAAATGCTCCAGTAAGGCGTACCATGACGCTTTTGAAGGTAGCTGAGCCGCCTCGGTAGGTCCCCCCTCCGAGCCATGGCATACTCCATCCGGGAAACGCCTAATATGGTCGTGATGAGCACGCTGGCGGTGGCCAATATCCCACCGATGGATATCAGGAGGACGGCTAACTGATTCCCCGTCCTCCCCATCGCATAAGCCAGTGGAGAGCTGGAGCCGGATAGAGCGGGGGCACCGACCACGCCGATCGCCACGAGCGCGACGAGGATGTAAAAAACGATCGAGATGGCGATCGATAGGAAGATGGCCCTTGGTATGTTCTTCCTCGGATTTTTGATCTCCTCAGCAATGACCGTGACCCGGGCGAACCCCCCGAAAGAGAAGAAGATGTAGAATGCCCCGACGAGCACCCCCATCTGAAGAGGCTCGAACGGTAAGAAATTGGAAGGATTGATGAATAGCAGCCCGAACACAACGAAGAACGAGAGAAGAGCTAGCTTAGCGACGACAATGATGTTGTTGATCTCGGAGGAATGGCTCGCACCCAGGTAGTTCAGCACCGTGAATACCAGGCAGATGAGGGCAGCCACAATGTTGACACTCACACCGGGGACGATCGCGTCGAGGTAATAGGCGAAGCTCAATGCCACCGCCGCACCTATCAGAGTATTAGAAAAAGCCCATATCCAGCCAGATATGAATCCGGCCAGGGGCGAGATGAGCCTGCATGCATAATCATAGACTCCTCCTTCTTTAGGATCCCAGAGGGTCAGCTCCACGATGCTCATGGCCGTCAGAACGGACACGACTCCGGCGATCACGATTGACACCACGATCGCTGAGCCCGCATATCCGGCCGATATTCCTGTGACAACAAATATGCCCGAACCGATAATGGCCCCGATGTTTATGGCCGTCGCATCTGTTAGGTTCAGACTGGGTTTCAACCCTGGGGTGGCCTTGAGTGGCGGCATCGTGAAGAATTATCGACGCTACCAGTTTATCAAACTTCCAAGGAAGAGTATTGAAGGATGTTTCAATAAAAATCGGAAAGCGGATAATTTCACTTCAAATCGGTGCCTCGGGCGAAAGCACCTCTTGGAAATAGGGGCCCATTAATCTCCTCAACGAAAGTTGTGCTTCATCGCTTGTCTTGATCGGCCGTTTTTTTAGGTCAAATGTGCAGGATGAGGAAGAGGAACGAGAGCATCTCGGTCATCCCCCGAATCCAGATGCATGGGCGAAACCCCCGTACTCATCACATATTCAAAATCGACTTGGGAAAATATATGTGGTCCGCCCCTCTTCTGGTCGTCGAGGGATGCACTGATCAAGCCAAGAGGGGCCGATCCGGCCCAGAGGACCCTTCTGAACTTTGATATCGTCGATCCATTAAATGCCGTCACCATCGAAGCGTTCAAGGACCAGTTCAAGCGCTTGAACGGCCGGAACCCCTCCGCCGTCGAGCTCAGCGCCTACTATCGGCAACATCCTCAGGAGCTGGCTCGCCGGGGGGGCGGGGGGAAGCGATAGGCTGCCCCGCGCTTGATCAGAGCTTGCCTTCCTTAGCCTTTTTCTGTAGGCGCTTGGATCTCTCCTTGGCGTTGAACCCAGTAGCCTTCTCCATGAACTCGTTATACTTGCGGTTCGACTCCATCATCGCCTCGGTGGTAGCGTTCTTGTCTGAGGTGCTGATCACCGACAGAGCGTTCTTGCTCAGCAACTTGACCTCGAACCGGGTGGTCGCGCCGAAGGAGGTGACCAGCGCTCCGTTCTCCTCTTTGACCTCCCCGAGGATGCTCTTCATCAGGTCCCGTAGACCATCGCCTTCCAGACTGGCACCGTGTCCCTTCTTCACATCGAACTCCATTTGAATCCCTCTAATCGAACTCCAGCTCATCGCTCAAGTACCTGGCCACGTCCACGGCGGTCCCCATGGTATCTTGGAGGTCCATTATGGCGGTCCACTCCTCGCGGCATCCGCACCCCAGCCCCCCGAGGTCATCGAGATCCTGGCTGAACGAAAAGCGTTGGACCGCATCAAGTATCTTTCTATCACAGTGATCGCAATTGTGGACGCCACGGGCGGTCCCGCCCCCTGAGGGAGAGGACATTATCCGGGTATCGGTGTTCTCCCGGCCCTGCCGGAGCACCTCGACCAGTGACCATAGCCATGGTGGACGATAGTTGCCTCGTTTCCACAGGGCGTCGACCACCGTTTCTCTCTGCACGTTCACCGGGTTCACGCTTACACTCTCCGAGAACCGTGCGGCGAAGAGGGCCGAGGCGATGGCGTCCTGCACCGCCGCCCTTTCCGTGAGGTAGGGAGGCTTGAGCAGCAGGTAGGTGCGCAGGGGCAGCTCACGCTCGAGCAACACCTCCGCCGCCCTTTGATAATCCTGGACGGTGAAGCCCTTGCGGACGCATCGCCTCAGTACCTCCTCATTGGCCGTCTCCAATCCGATGGCCACCGCCGACCGGGGATCGATGTCCTTGAGGTTCGCGTCGGTGATGAACTCCGGCCGGCTCTCGAAGAGTATCCTCTCTGCCGCCGTGAAGGACGACAGTACCTCGGAGCGCAGGTCAAGCGGGACCTCTTCGGGATCGAGGAACGAGCCGGAGGTATAGATCTTCACCATGCCCTCGCCTTGGTACCTTTGCACCGCCTTTTCCAGCTGCCTTCTTAGATCCTCAGTGGTGACCGCTTTAGAGCTGACCGCGTTGTAGCCGCACATCGTGCAGCCCTTCTGCCAGGACCACCAGCAACCCCTCGTTCGCAGGATGACGACGAACGCGTCGACCCTCCGGTCATCGACGACATCCTGTTCCTTCCAGATGCTGACAGGGTTCTGCAGCTCCTCGGCGCTCAAACGGACCATTTCATCACTTTCCCGATGGACATGGGCTCTTCGATTATTACTTTTCCTTTCCCCTCGTCGATGGGCGCAGGTGTGAGCCCGGCCAGGCTCCTACCTACCAACCCTTTAATATTGTACGGTCAATCCTGGACCAGAAGGTTAAGGCATGGCCAAGAGGATAATCATCATCGGGTCGGGGGCTGCGGGGATGACTGCGGCGTCCTCGGCGAGGGCAGCGGACAAGGACGCTGAGATAACGGTCTTCACCACCGAGGAGCACATCTCCTACTCGCCCTGCGCTATACCGTTCGTCCTCGAAGGCAGGATAAAGGACTTCGCGTCCATCGTAATGCATGATCCAGAGTTCTACCGACGCGAGCGGCGGATCGAGGTGCGCACCAAGGCCATGGTCAGCGCGGTGGACGTAGACGCTAAGGCGGTCAAGCTCGTCGATGGCTCGGTCCACCCGTACGACGCCCTGATCATGGCAACCGGGGGGACGGTGTTCGTACCCCCCATCGAGGGCGCTGACCTGCCTGGGGTATACAAGGTCCGCTTCATCCAGGACGGGATCGACGTACAGAAAGCCATGCCCACCACACGCTCGGTGGTCGTCGCCGGCGCTGGTGTCATCGGCCTAGAGATCGCGGTCGCGCTGAGGCACGCCGGGAAGGAGGTCACAGTGGTGGAGATGTTCCCTCAGGTGATCCCCCGTATCTGTGACTCAGACATGGCCAAGGAGGTCCAGGACTACTGCGAAGGTCTTGGCATAAAGTTCGTCATGAGCACTCCGTTGGGGGCAATCAAGGGCACAGGCAAGGTTGAGGCGGTGGTGGCCGGCAAGACCGAGATACCCTGCGAGATGGTCATCATGGCCACCGGAGTCCGGGCCAATCTCCAGCTGCCAAATGCCATGGGCCTGGAGATCGGGGCCCTGGGTGCGGTCAGAGTCTCCCCGACGCTGCAGCCGTACCGAAAGGGCCGGCTGTTGAAGGACGTATATGTGGCGGGGGACGTTGTAATGTGCCAGAGCGCTGCTGCCCCTGGGCCGACCATGAGCCAACTGGGGGCGACCGCGGTGAGGCAGGGACGGGTCGCCGGCCTCAACGCCGCCGGCAAGTACGCCACCTTTCCCGCCGTGCTGAGCGCCTGGGTATCTCAGGTCGGGGACCTGCAGGTCGGAGGGACCGGGCTGTCCAAGGGACTGGCCGAATACTACGGCCTTAGCGTTGTGGAGGGTAAGGCGACTGGGCTAACCTGCGCTAGATACTACCCCGGAGGGAGGAAGCTCCTGGTGAAGCTCATCGCCGACCGTGAGACCCACAGGCTGCTTGGAGCGCAGGTGGTGGCCGGTAGCGAGGTGACCGGTCGCATCAATTGGCTGACCGCTGCCATACTCAAAGGGGTCACGGCCGAGGAGTTCGTCAACTCCTTCGAGAACGCCTACTGTCCGCCGACCTCGATGGTCAAGGACGTCGTCAATGCAGCGGCAGAGGACCTCGTGCAGAGGTTATGAGATGACGCAAGTGGCCATCCGAACCTTCGGGCCGCTTACCTCGGTGATAGGTGGGCACCAGGCCCAAGTCGAGTTCCCGGGGACGACGGTAGGAGATTTGCTGAGTGAGCTCACAGCTCGGTTCGGAGCGCCCATGCGCGGCTATCTCTATCCCAAGGACGGCGCCCTCTCGGACATGCTGTTCGTCCTGGTCAACGGTAAGAATATCGAACATCTGGGAGGGACGTCGGCCACGCTGAAGGACGGAGATACGGTTTCCATCCTCCCTATAACCGCGGGCGGATGAAAATGCCATCTATATATCAAGACCGATAATATTATCGGTCGCTTGAAATAGTAGTCGCTCCAATATATTTGTGCACTTGGTCTGTCGTCAGGGATGCGGAGGAATCGACATGAGAGACTCGGAAATCCTCCAAGCCAAGACGGCGGCCCGCCTGCTGAGCGGACTGCAGGGCGAGAAGGACGCGATCCCGTCCCTGAAGTATCCCGAGCCCGTACCCAGTAGCGTGAATCTCGCGCCCAAAGCACCGGGCGCCTGATAATTGGCCGCAAAAACCACCATGCTATAGGGCCGCGTTCCAACGCGGCCTTGAGCATCATTTTTCCACTATGATAAAGGTAAACGAGGTCGTCAGTTCTATATCGTTTACGGCCATAATAACCGTGCCGAGATCCAGTATTTGAACGGTTCGCATAGTGGGACGAGAGTGGTGAGTGGGTGGGACGGTTCAAGTTTATCAAGGCTAGGAACTACAAGGACTATTGGATCATCAACGAACTCGTCGAGCAGTGTAATGAGGAGGGCAAGGATGGCCGGTTCCGATGGTGTTACGCGCCCTCGGAACACATCAACCTGCCATATGTCGACGAGGGGTCAGAGGCTAAGCTGGTCATAACAAAGGACCACTTTCCCAAGATCGTGGGGTTCTACACCTATACTTCATCGAGCAGGAGGATCGATGTCCTCTATGTCGTCCCGAGCAAGCGGGGGCGGCATATCGCTTTGGACATGGTGGAGGACTTCATGCGCGGGTTCCGGAGGGGTGAGGAGCTATTCGTCCTCAACCCAGGCAAGGCGGTCAGGCGGATGCTCAACAAGCATCACCCTGGACGGTTCACCGCAGTGATGACCGGCGGGAATGGCATGACCAGGCTGCATTTCGAGGAGGAGGACCTTACCCGCCCGACCGAAAACGGCCTCCTGGTATGAGAATAAATATGAAAAGGGTTTGAAGGGGTTTGACGGGCAGAAGAGATTTAATCTTCACCGGTCACAGCTCACGCGTCGAAGTACAGATAGAACTCCGAGGGGTGAGGCCTCAGGCGGACGTAGTCGTTCTCCTTGTGGAGCTTGTAGTCTATCCAGCCGTCGACGAAGTCCTTGGTGAAGACATCGCCCTGGCGCAGGAAGGCGTTATCCGACTTCAGCGAGTCCAGGGCCTTCTCCAGTGAACCAGGCACCGTGCGGATCTTGGCCAGCTCCTCCTTGGAAAGCTCGAACATGTCCATATCGTGCGGTTCGCCCGGGCTGATCTTGTGTTTGATACCGTCCAGACCTGCCATGAGCATGGCGGAGAACGCCAGGTAGGGGTTCGAGGTAGAGTCTGGCGGGCGGTACTCGATACGCTTCGATTTTGGGCTCTTGGAGTACACCGGAATCCTCACCGCGGCCGACCGGTTCCTCTGGGAGTAGACGAGGTTCACGGGAGCCTCGAAGCCGGGGACCAGGCGACGGTAGGAGTTGGTCGAGGGGTTCGTGAGCGCCAGCAGGGCAGCGGAGTGCTCGAGCAGACCGCCGATGTAGTACAGCGCATTCTGGGACAGCAGCGAGTAGCCGTCAGCGTCGTAGAAGACGTTCTTGCCCTCCAGGGACATGCTCTGGTGGACGTGCATGCCGGTACCGTTGTCACCGAACAGTGGCTTGGGCATGAACGTGATCGTCTTGCCATGGGCGTGGGCGGTGTTCTTCAGTACGTACTTATACATCATGACCTGGTCGGCCATCTTGGTGAGCGTCTGGAAGCGCATGCCGATCTCGCCCTGCCCCGCGGTAGCGACCTCATGGTGGTGCACTTCGCATTCGATGCCAGCATTCATCAGGTTGATGACGCATTCGGACCGGAAGTCCTGCAGGGAGTCGGTGGGGGGAACGGGGAAGTAACCCTCCTTGTTCCGGGGACGATGGCCATGGTTGAAGCCGTTCACGTTGTTGCCGGAGTTCCAGATGCCCTCATCGGAATCGATGTAGTAGTAACCGGAGTGCTGGTTCTGCTCGAACCGAACGGAGTCGAAGACGAAGAACTCAAGCTCGGGGCCGAAGTACGCGGTATCGGCGATGCCGGTGCTCTTCAGGTAGGCCTCGGCCTTCTGAGCGATGTACCGGGGGTCCTTCTCGTACCGCTCGCCCTTGACCGGCTCACGGACGTCGCAGAAGACCGACAGGGTTGGCACCTTGCAAGCAGGGTCCAGGATTGCCGTCTTCATGTCCGGCATTAGCAGCATGTCGCTCTCGTTGATCGACGCAAAGCCTCGAATGGATGAGGCGTCGAACCCGACACCGTCTTCCAGCAGGTCCTCGCACATCCGTCCCGATGGATAGGAGATGTGCTGGAGCGTGCCCGGCACATCGGTGAACTTGAAATCGACCATCTTGACCTGGCCAGAGGAGCACATCTCCATGGCCTTCGCCTTTTTCTCTTCGGCGCTGAGCTTCGAAATCTCTGACATACCTCTCACATCCTTCTGCCGTTCGTCCCCCGGGCTTAGCGGCGGCATGGACCTCCGGTCCGGCCTGGGCTCCGGTGAGCATGCTCATAAGATATGATCGCCCTCGCCCGGGACGAATCACCGTAGACAAATGCGTAATATAAATTTTTCTTGTGAGACAAATGTTGAGGTAGAAATAACGTTATGATACATATGTACCATTGGAATTTTTGATTCCTTCTGGCATATTTCCTTGTGCTCCGAAGCGGCCTTAGGGCCGGACGGGACCCCTGCTCAAGGCCCGCCTTGCCGCCGGTCCGAAATGATAAATAATGCTCAGGGAATCGGTACCCGAGTGATATGGACGCCGAAGAGAGGTTCAACCTGCTGGCTAGGAACACCGAGGAGATCGTCACCGTCGAGGAGCTAAAGAACCTCCTCGCCACCAATCCGTCTCCCCGTGCCTATATTGGGTTCGAGCCCTCTGGGCTCGTCCATTTGGGCTGGGTCATCTGCGCCAACAAGGTCAAAGACCTTGTCGACGCCGGCTTCGAAGTGACCATCTTCTTCGCCGACTGGCACGCCTACATCAACGACAAGCTGGGCGGGGATATCGAGCGGATACGCACCTGCGCCAGGTACATGGAGGATTGCTTCGAAGCGCTGGGAGTTCCCCGGGACAAGGTCAAGTTCGTGCTGGCCTCAGAGATCATGGGTATGGAGTACTGGGAGATGGTCATGAAGGTGGGGAAGGTGACTTCCCTGTCCCGCATCAAGCGTGCCATGACCATCATGGGGCGCAAGGAGGACGATGCCGAGCTTGACTCCTCGAAGTTCCTATATCCGTTGATGCAGGCGACGGACATATTCCGGATGAACATCGACCTTGCCTATTCTGGCATAGATCAGAGGAGGGCGCACATGCTGGCCCGCGAGGCCGGGGAGAAGCTGAAATGGAAGGTGCCCGTAGCGTTGCACACCCCTCTGCTCCCCGGGCTGAAGGGCGTCAACCGCATGGACCCCATCGCCAATAAGATGTCAAAGTCCGATCCCGACAGCGGGATCCTCATCCACGACGCCCCAGAGGACATCGACCGCAAGATCAAGAAGGCCTTCTGCCCGCCGGAGGTCGCCGGGAATCCTATGCTTGCTATCTGCCAGATGATCCTCTTCCAAAAGAGCCCGGTGTTCGCCATCGACCGTCCGGAGAAGTTCGGAGGTCGGCTGGAGTTCCATTCCTACGCCGAGCTGGAGGAGACCTACGTCGCCGGGAAGCTGCACCCTATGGACCTGAAGAACGGAGTGGCTAAGGCCCTCAGCGATCAGCTAGCTCCAGCGCGGGAGTATTTCGAGAGGAACCCCGAAAACTTCATCGCCATGAAGAGGTCCATCGGCCTCCTCTGAACCCTTTTTTTGTCTTAAGGGGACAGGGCTGAAGCGTCAATCGTCAGGTATTTGAGTTGGCATGCCCTGGTTCATCACATGACTCCACGCGTGCTGCTCATCGATCTCGGAGGGACCTTGGTCGACTTCTTCGGTCATACCCTGCCTGGCCTGGTCCTGCCATCGTCCCTGGACTCGGCCCGCCGGACTTTGATGCAGAGCGGGCGGGAAGTGCTCTCCCTCGATGCCCTGGAAGCCAGATGGGGCCTCAGCGCCCAGAGCCCCAACGACCCAGTGGTGCGTCCCCTGGAGCATCGTCTGTCCATCACTTTCGACCTGAGGGCAGAGGATACCCCTCTTCTTCCGGCCATGTGCCGATCGTTCATGACTCCGCTGTTCGGACAGGCGAGGGTGTTCGAAGACGCTCTACCATTCCTCGACGCTCTGCTTACGCAGGGGTACGAGGCAGTCATAGTGTCCAACACTACCTGGGGAAGCCCGGCCGATCTATGGCGGGAACAGCTCGCGAGGACGGGTATCGGTTCCCGGGTCCGCGGGACGGTGTTCTGCCGAGACGTGGGGTGGAGGAAACCAGATCCACACATCTTCACCCACGCCTTGGAGGTCGCCAAGGCTCGTCCGGAGGAATGCCTGTTCGTTGGCGATAACCCGGTGTGGGACGTCGACGGGCCTAGAAGGATGGGCATACCGGGGGTGCTGCTGGACCGCCGGGTGGAGTTCGTCGGCCAGGGATATGATCGGGTGATCAATCTGTACGAGCTTGCCGATCGCCTTCAGCTCTGAGAGCGGACAGCGTCTCGGTGCTCTCGGAAGAAGGCCATGGAGCGGGACAGGCAGATGTTGAGGATGGCCTCCACGTCACCTACTCCGGTCAGACCGGCAGCGCCGGCGTGCCCCCCTCCGTTGTTGCTGGTCTCGCCGCCGATATCGTCCAGCAGCTTCCCGAGATGCAACCCCTTCCTGACGATGTCCTGCCGGGCCCGGGCGCTGATGCGGAACTTCTCGTCCCGCTGAGAGCCCACGAACGCGACATCGGCGCCGATGTTGAGGATGGCCTTGCATACAGAGGATTCATGGGCGCTCCCCAAGGAGATGGCTGCTATGTGGTCCCCTAGGCGATCAAAGCGCATCCTCTGCGCCCCCTTGAGCTGAGAGATACGCTCCGAGACGTCGGGGTCAAGGTCGGTCAGGTCCATGGCCTCGTCCATGTTGATGCCGCTGGCATCCATGACCTCGGAGAACGTGCGCATCATGGCGGCGTTGGCGAAGCGGAAGTGACCACTGTCGGTGAGCATGCCTACGGCCAGGGCCAGCCCTATACGGCGGTCGATTGCGGTCCCCGCCACCTTGAGGACCTCGAACACGATCTCCGCGCAGCTGCGCCTGGTCTCGTCGCAAAGGAACAGAGCCTCGTCCCAATCCCCACAGGGGGCATGATGGTCGATAGCTACGATATCTCGCCCGGTTAGGTCGACGCCGACCTGTTCCATAGACGAGGAATCCACTGCCACCACCGTGTCGAACGCGTCCAGGTCGACGAAGCTCAGCACCTCGAACTGGAGATTTATGGCCATAACCTTGGCCAGGCGATCGAGGCCGCCCAGGGCGGCGACTGTGATATCGGGAAAGGCACGATAGAGGGCGTAGGCCGAGCCCAAGGCATCGGGGTCGGCGTTGCCGTGCAATAGGACGACCTTCTTTCCAGACATGAGCTTCTGGACGATGGTGGACAGCATCCCAAAACGGTATGCCCCGGGGATATTAGACCTTTCCCCGAGAGGGGCATGGGCAGGAGCGATGTGACATGAGAATGCGGTAAGCTCTGTAGAAAGATGAAAAAACTGGAAGGGCCGGGAATGCCGGGAAGAGGTTTTTACTCGCTAAGCGTCCTGCCCATGGGTCCCATGGGGGCGGCGCCGGAGGAGAGAGCCTTGTTAAGCTGATCCTGGAGCACCTGGTAGCGGTCCTTCAGGGACTTCTCCTGCCTCTCCAGGGTCTTGACCCGGACCTCCATGGTCTCCTTGTCCTCCTCGATCTCTTTGAGGACAGCCTCCTTGTTCTCCGCCTTGATCATGAGGGAGCCGACGGACTTGTAGATGACAACATCCTCGGGGGACTTGTTCAATTCCTCCGTGGTGCGCTGTATCTCCTTCAGCTGGGCATCCATCTGGAACTTCTGGTTGAGCACTGCCTGCAACTGCTGCTGGAGCTGCTGGAACTGAGCGATCTGATTTTGGACCTTGGGGCTAAGTTCATTCATGTTCTTCACCTACCATGTTTCCGATCTCTTCCGAGAGTCTTATCCACCTAAGATATGAATTTAGTGCGGCTCGCAAGGCCCCGAGATCGGAGGCCTCGATATCGAGGATGATCTCCCCTTCACCAGGGGCCAGCTTGACTTTGGTGCGAGGGATCTCCCTTCCAACCTCGGGATGGAGCGCGCCCCACACGGCCTTTCCGTGTGGGGTGGCCAAGCGAAGGGTTGCCCGAGGCATCCTTCACCGGGCTTTGATGACCTTCTTGACGTTAGGTCGCTCCTTATAGAAGATCTTGGAACCGCACTTCTCGCACTGGATGCCCACGGTGTTGACGTTGGAGCGGATAGGCTCGTTGCAGTTCCCGCACTTGTACATCTTTATGCACCCTTGGTCTGGTCGTTGCTGACCTCGCTCTCGACCTTGGCAGCCTGGGCTGCCTTGAACTCCTCAGAGGTCTCCTTCTTGGAGATCGGGGAGTAGGCCCCAGCGGCGAACTTGGTGTCGCACTTGCTGCATTCCCAGATGCCGCTGCTGACGCGCGATACGCTGTTCCTGTGGCAGTTGGGGCACTCGTGGGCCGCGGTCCTCATCTTATCGATGTCCCGGACGCGGTTCCTGACGACCACGCCGTACCTAGTGCCGAACCTTCCCGAGCTGCCAGCCTTCTCTGTTGACTTGGACATTACTATCACCCTATGATGTTTCTGAGGCCCTTGCTCATTTGCAGGGACATGTCGATCACTTGCTTGACCTCATCCAGCGTGAAAGCGCCGGAGAGTCCCTTCTGCATTGCCCTTAGGTCACCGTTCTCGTCGGTAGTGACGGTCAGGCGAGCGTCCGCGACCTTCTCTTCGTCGAGAGTCGGGTCAAACAATATAGAGTTTTCTATCTTTACGACCGTGGTCTGAATGGGCAGATGGTTCAGAGGCATGGGATAGTCTTCGCCCTTCTCATTCTCCTTCGCCGGCACGATGGTGGTCTTGAGCGCGGCGATGGCACCCAGGAAGCAAGCGTCGAAGAGGTTGCCGTCGTAATCAAGGACGTAGATGTCCAGGAAGTTAATCCAGACTTCCTCACCATGCTTGATGCACAGCTTCTTGAGGTCGATCATCTCGCTCTCTCGGATGCCCCTGTCGATGACCCTGGCCAGCTCAATGGCGCCAGCGTCTGGGGGCCCCGACTCGAAGGTCGGGGAGGCCAGCGGGATGAGTTCGGTGTTGGTCGTCAACACACCGCGGTCGGGGGTGTCGGCGAACGGGGACCCGACCTCCATCTTCACTCCGACGAGCACGTCGGTGTTGCCCAGGCGGACCCGGGCGGAACCTTGGGCGCTCTCGATGTAATTGGTCTCGATGCTGATCTGGCGGTACTCGTCCAGCGCACGCCCGTCAACCCTCTTGCCGGTGGACAGCAGCTTGTGGATGTGCCCCTTCTTGATCTCAGACATAACCGGTTCGGACATGTTCAGGCCTCCGTTCCGTTGCTCTGGGGAGCCTCGTCCTCACCCTCTCCGCTGGCGGCCTGCACAGCGTAGCGCCGGCGAAGGGCGTCCTTCTGGACATCGTACACCATTTGGCAAGCCTTCTTCCCGTACTCGAGCGCACGGTCGAACTCCTCCATGGTCATGTGGCCATCCATCTGCATGAGCAGGACCTCACCGGTCCGGGGGATCATGGCGATGGGGAGGTCGGCGTTGCCGTAGTTATCCTCTTCCTTGTTGAGGTCCAGCACGATCTGCCCATCGGCCTTGCCGATGGCGACCGCGGGGACCAGGTCCTTCATGGGAATCCCAGCGTCAGCCAGGGCCACGGAGGCGGCGGTCAAGCCGGCACATCGGGTGCCGGCGTTGGCCTGCAGAACCTCGATGTATACGTCGATGGAGGCGCGGGGGTAGTTCTCGGTGAACACCACATACTCGAGCGCCTCGGAAATGATCTTAGAGATCTCAATGGATCTCCGGTCCGGTCCGGGCCGCTTGCGGTCGGACACGGAGAACGAGAGCATGTTGTACTTGCATTGGACGATGGCCTTGGCCGGGTTCTGCATGTGGCGGGGGTGACATTCCCTCGGCCCGTACACGGCGGCCAGGACTTTGTTCTTCCCCCACTCTACATAGGCGGACCCGTCCGCTCTCTTCAGCACGCCGGCCTCAATTTTCAACGGCCGGAGCTCGTCCACCTTCCTTCCATCTATCCTTATTCCATTGTCATCGATCAGATCGATATCAGTTGTCATTCCGGACATCAGCTTCACCTCACTCCGAGCTCGGGGCGGACTGCTGGGACCCCGCCTCAAGGTACGCCTTCACCTTCTCGGTCAACCCGTAGGAATGGGCGTCCTGCTCGATCATCTGGATGGCTTTGATGGCGTGCATGATGTTGTCGACCTCGCCATCGAGCCAGATCCTCCCGTTCTGCCCTACGAAGATGCGGCAGTTCGTATATCCCTTGATCATCTGGATCATTGAGCCGCTCTTCCCTATCACCCTGGGCACCTTGCTGGGAGAGATCTCGATGATCTGTCCTCCCTGCAGTTTTCTCAATCCCTGGTCCTTCATGGTGACCTGCACTCTCATGGTTTCGTCCACCATGAGCACCTTCGCCAGGATCACATCGCCCACGTTCATGTATCTCGCAGTGTCACCGAACTCGACCCTCCAAGGGACCTCGTTCACGTGCAACGGGGCAGGATAGGGAGAATTGATGTCGATTAGCCAGTTGGAGGGACCGATATCCTCCACCTTGCCGATGACGCTGTCCCCTACGGCAGGTATATAGCGGCCGCTCAAGGGAATGATGTTCACGTAGTTCGATTTTACAGATTTGATACCAAGGAGGGCGGCGTAGATCTTGCCTTCAGAAACATAGGTACCCGCCCCAGGCTTCAACTTGTCGCCATCCAGGAGGTCACCGGGCATGACTATCTCCCGTGGTTGTCTCGACCCTTCACTGTTCATATCATATCTCCTTTGAAATTAACACACGAATATCTTGTTGATGGTCTACATTCTTAAATGTCTTTGCTCGACCTGTGACGGCGTATATTATCTTATATCTTAAGAATTCGCTCAGATGGCGCCCTTGAGGATCTTGGTCTCAACATCCCCCTTGGTCCTCTCGGCTAGCTTCCCGAGAAAATCGTCGCGCATGCCTGCCGGCAGTTCCACGATGCCAATCCAACTGCCGTTCGTTTGCCACTCGTCCTTGGTGACCTTCCCCGCCTGGGCGATGTAATCGTAACACCGCCCGTACTGCTCCCCGGTCAGCTTTACAGCGATGCGGACCTTGTCGAAGCGAATGGGGATCAGGGGGCGGAGGGCCTTTAGGGTGGGCTCGATCTGCGATTCCACGGACTTGAAGGGGTCCACGTGGACCCTTGCCTCTTCCATCGCCGCTTCGATTCTGGCTGGAGGGTGGGGGGCGGAGGTCTGAGGGTTGATGGCATTCCTGGCGATCTCCATTATAATGCGCCTCCGCTTGCTCTCCAGCATCTCTTTGCGTTGCTGGGTCGTCAGCTGGACCTCGCCCTTCAAGATAATGTGTTTGGCGACCTCGGTAGGGTCGGTGGTGCCGAAGACCTCCTTGACCTTCTTCTCTTCGGGGCGGGTGCCCTTATGGGCGTTGCGGAAGATCTCGTCGATGACCATGTGGTCGGCCAGGTCGACCTCCTTGCCCTCCCGAATAAGGTTGACGACCTTGGGGTCGATGAGGATCTCGAAAGTCTCCCCGTGAGACTCCAGCTTTGCAACGATCGCGTCTTCGAGGTCGACCATTTACGCACAGGCCTATGCGGTGTTGGCCTTTTCCACCACTGCTTCGACCTCGCCGTCCTCGAGGCGGCGGAAGTTGGATCCCTGGCGAACGATGCCGATCTCGACCGACTTGGGGTTGAGCTTCTCTTCCTCGGTGGCCTTCTTCAGCGCCTTGAGCCCGAGAACGATGGCATCCTCCATCTCCATCCCTTCCTGGTACTGTTCCTCGAAGACCTCCATGACGACGTTGCGACCGGCTCCGATGCTTCCCGCCTTGTAAGAGACTAGCGCCCCGGACGGATCGGTCTCGAAGAGGTGTATGCCCTGGTCGTCCACACCGGCGATGAGGAGGGCAGTGCCGAAGGGCCTTACCCCGCCGTACTGAGTATAGTTCTGCTTGTAGTCGCAGATCTTCTTGACCAGCATCTCCACGCTGATCCTCTCATCATAGGTTATCTTGCTGATCTGGGCGGTAACCCTGGCATGGTCCACTAGGACCCTGGCATCAGCTACCAGTCCGGAAGTGGCACATCCGATGTGCTCGTCGATCTGGAATATCTTTTCGATGGACCTAGGCTCCATGAGGCGGCTGGCGATGCGCTTGTCGACGATGAGAACTGCCCCGTCCTTGAACTTCAAACCTACCGTGGTAGTGCCCCTCTTGACGGCCTCCCTCGCGTACTCGACCTGGAACAGCCTTCCGTCCGGGGAGAATACGGTGATGGCCCGGTCATATGCCATTTGTCCTGGTTGCATCAATGTCACTCCTTGACTAAGCGGATTTCACTAAAGCACTTCGGTGATATATAGCTTAATATGTGCGCCAGGGAAAAAATTGTGCAACACAGATGTATCCTTCAGGCCCTGGTGTCCGTCACTCTGCCGCCGAGAACGCCCTCCCTCAAGGTTTTTAATGTCCCCGAGGTCCGCAGTGTGACCAGGGCGCTCGCTTCCGGTCCTCCCAGAGCCGCCAGGGCCCGGTCCCGGTCCGCTCCGCTGACCCTCACGATGCCCTCCCGGCCATCGAACTGGATGACTTTGTAGCGGACGCCGCCGCGGGTCAGCGAGGAATTGAGGGCCCCTAGGAACGCCTCGTCGGTCATCCTCTCTGCCTCGCGGGCCCTCACTGCGATGTACCTACGTCTGCCCCTCTTGGATTTGACTACCATGTTCTCGGGGTGATTCCGGCTAGTTGTCGCCGACCGAGGAGCTGACCCCGGTGATGACGACCAGCAGGCTCACCCTGCCCTCCATCTCCGGCTCAACGGAGCAACCCCATATAATCCTTGCCTGTGGGCTCAGCCTGGAGGACACCAGCTCGGCGGCTTTCTCAGCCTCTCCCACGGTCATGTCCGGTCCGCCCACGACCCGGATCAGAGCCCCCTTGGCCGAGGACAGGTCGATCGTTCCCAGCAAGGGGGACTCCATAGCCTCGGCGACGGCCTGCTTGACTCTTTCCTTGTCGTCGCGGCTCTCACCCATTCCGATCAGGGCAGTCCCCGCGTCCTTCATTATAGTGACAATATCATTATAGTCGACATTGACCAGGCCGGGCCGGGTGATAATCTCGGTGATGCCCTTGATCCCGTACATGAGAACCTCATCCGCAACTTTGAATGCGGCCTCCAGGGGGAGCTTGGGAACAAGCTTCAGCAGCTGGTCGTTATGGATGACGATGGTGGTATCGCAACACTCCCTAAGCGTCCTCAGGCCTTTTTGGGCGTTCTCCATGCGCAGGCGCCCCTCGGCCTTGAAGGGCAGGGTAACGATGCCCATAGTCAGGGCCCCGGACCGCTTGGCCATCTCGGCGACGAAGGGTGCCGATCCGGTGCCAGTACCCCCGCCCATGCCCGCGGTCACGAAGACTACCTTGCTGCCCTCGACATATTTGCGTAGCTCCTCTCTTGCCTCTTCGGCCGCTTTCCTTCCGACGTCGGGGATCGCCCCAGCCCCCAGGCCCCTAGTGGAGGCTTTCCCGAGAATGATCTTGTTGGGCGCTTGGATTGCCAGGAGGTGACGGGCATCGCTGTTGGCGGCGACCAGGGTAGCACCGGAGATTCCTGTCCGGGTCAGTCGGTTGATGGTGTTGGATCCACCGCCCCCGCATCCGATGATGGTGATCCCGATGCGTATCGATTCCACCAACTGCCGCAGCTCGTCATCGTCCGTGTTGCCCGGTCCGAACCCTGGGACCCCTGCGCCATAATCTACACTGGAATTGTATGGTCCAGTGCTGCTTACTGTCGTGTTCATGTGCATCCCACTACTGAAGAACTGATTGTACATTAAATCAATAATATAAAAATGTATATAGCTAGCTCCCAGCGGTGATGTTGACGCCTTCAGCACCGAAGGCATCGCTGTCCGTTTTAGTCCCGGCCAATCATATGAACTCGAAGGCGGCTCCGCAGTTGGAGCACACGATGTCTTCCTGCGCCAGGACAGCACCGCACTCTGGGCACCGGTCGCCGAGGATGGCCCCGCATCGGCACTTGTCCTCGCTGGGACCTACCGAACTCCCGCAGACCGGGCAGTTGCGAGGGACGAACATCCGAAAGGGCTCCCCGCAGTTGGCACATATCGCATCGCTCTCCTTGACCGGCGAACCGCACCCCGGACAGAGGAAGATGCCCCCATCAGCGACGAATATCGCGCCGCAGGCCGGGCACCCCGATGAGTTCTTGGAAACCCTCTCCCCGCATACCGGGCAGAGTGCGGTCTCCTCGACCATCGGAGCCGGTCCCTCGGTGACGGGAACGGGCACGATGGGTTCTGTCATCTCTCGGGAGGTGGCGCTCTCCCGCCCCTTGATGGCGAAGGTACGCTTGCAGTAAGGGCACCCGCTCAGCCGGGCCAGGCAGACCGAGTGGAACACTCTGCCGGAGCCGCAGCGGACGTACTCGGTCCCTTCCTTGATGCGTCCCATGCAGATCTGGCAGATTTCGACCTGGGCCTTCGCCCCGGTCACCATGATGCGGGGACGTTCGTTATGGGTTTTATCCTCATCACCACGGGGTCGACGGATGTAGATGAGCTTCCTGATCAGCTCCCCGAATCCGGATCCCCTCATAGGGACCCCAACGAGAGAGCGGTTCCAAACACGGGCGCTTTACCGCTGTTCCCCTTTAAGCCCCTTCTTTCTTTGTTAGTAGGGTTGATAATGAGACTGGCTCCCGTCAGGGAGATCCATCCGAAGGCTACTTACGAACGTTCGTAAAAAAATCCCTTGGACAACGAAACTTTTTTAAACGACCTTGCTAAAGTGGGTCCATAAAAAACGATGTGGGGCAATCTTCGATATGTTAATATACGAACATTCCATTTCCGGCAAAAAGCACCCAGGCCATGACCAATGTTCACACGCGAAAAAGCCGCGGTTCTTGGCCTTCGGAAGCTACTTGTCCAGTATGTCGGAATCGACCGGAAATGGACCCACTCGGGGGCCAGGTCCGGTTAGAGGAGGATCGATGCTCGTAAGCGGGACAGGAACAACTCTGAGGACCGTGAAAAAACTGGCCAAAGGACGCGTGTATTGTACATCATACATGGACGAATTATCTATGGAGAAGAATTTTGGAGGAGCATAAATGTCGGAAAAGACAGGTGCAGTAATGGTCGTCGGAGGAGGTATCTCCGGCGTACAGACCGCGTTGGACCTTGCGGAGTCGGGGTTCCAGGTCTACCTGATTGAGAAGACGCCAAGCATCGGTGGAGTCATGTCCCAACTGGACAAGACCTTCCCGACGAACGATTGTTCGATGTGTATCCTTTCGCCCAAACTGGTCGAGGCTGCCAGGCATCCGATGATCCACCTCATGACCATGTCCGAGGTCATCGATGTCGCCGGCGAGGCTCCCGACTTCAAGGTGAAGGTCCGCCACAACCCCCGCTACGTCAGCATGGACAAGTGCGTGGGCTGCGGTATCTGCGCTGAGAAGTGTCCAGTGAAGGTGCCCAACGAGTATGATGCTAACCTGGTGAACAGAAAGGCCATCTACATCCCCTTCGCCCAGGCTGTGCCGCTGAAGTACTCGATCGATTCTAGCAAGTGCCTTAAGCTTACTAAGGGCCGCTGTGGTCTGTGCGAGAAGAACTGCCCAGCCGGTGCCATCAACTATGAGGACAAGGCCGTCGAGGAGACCCTTGATGTCGGAGCAATCATCCTCGCTCCCGGGTTCTCCGTGTTCGACGCCCGCCTGAAGAAGGAGTACGGCTATGGTGAGTACCCCAACGTCGTGACCTCCCTCGAGTTCGAGAGGTTCCTGAGCGCCACCGGCCCATACGGTGGACATGTTGTCAGGCCTTCCGACCAGAAGACCCCTAAGAAGGTGGCCTTCCTGCAGTGCGTCGGGTCCAGGGACGAGAAGGTGGGCAACACCTATTGCTCCTCCGTCTGCTGCATGTATGCCATGAAGCAGGCGATCATCGCCGGCGAGCACACTGCCGGGCTGGTACCGCACATCTTCTTCATGGACATCCGTGCGGTGGGCAAGGAGTTCGAGGATTACCGCAACCGGGCCGAGAAGGAGTACGGCATCACCATGCACCGCTCCTCTAGGGTCGCCAGCATCTCCGAGGACCCTGTGACCAAGAACCTGACCCTCCGCTACTCCTCCAACGGGGATGTGGCCGAGGAAGAGTTCGACCTGGTCGTCCTGTCTCTCGGTCTTGAGCCCCCCAAGGGCGCGAGCGCGCTTGGCAAGATCTTCAACGTCAACCTCAACAAGTTCGGCTTCGCTGGTACCAATGTGTACAGCCCGCTCACCTCCAGCCGCCCCGGTGTCTTCGTGACCGGCGCCTTCGCCGCTCCCAAGGACATTCCGACGTCGGTGGCTGAGGCATCGGGCGCCGCCGCCAAGGCCGGTGCCTACATCTCCAACAAGAGGGGCCACATCGAGGAGGCTAAGATGGAGGAGCTGAACGTCGAGGGCCAGGAGCCCAGGATCGGCGTCTTCGTCTGCGACTGCGGCATCAACATCAAGGGGACCGTCGACGTGCCCAGCGTGGTCGACTACGTCAAGACCCTGCCCAACGTCGTGTTTGCGGAGGAGAACAAGTACTCCTGCTCCGCCGATACCCAGAGCAAGATCAAGGACACCATCAAGAAGGAGAACCTCAACCGGGTCGTGGTGGCGTCCTGCACTCCCCGTACCCATGAGCCCCTGTTCATGAGCACCCTGAAGGAGGCTGGCCTCAACCCCTACCTGTTCGAGATGGCCAACATCAGGGACCAGTGCTCCTGGATCCACATGGGCGAGCCCGCCAAGGCTACCCAGAAGGCCAAAGACCTGGTCAGGATGGCTGTGGCGAAATCCCGCCTGCTCGAGCCCCTGTACGAGTCCAAGCTGCCGGTAACCCACTCCTCGGTGGTCGTGGGCGGAGGCATCTCCGGTATGACCGCAGCCCTCGACATCGCCGCCCAGGGATTCCATGTGGACCTCCTGGAGCGCACCGGTGAGCTCGGCGGAAACGCCATGAAGATCTACCACGAGGAGGACGGCCGCAAGCTCCGGGAGTTCGCCAAGGAGCTGGTCACCCGTGTGAGGAACAACAAGAACATCACCGTGCACCTCAACACCGAGGTCAAGGACGTCGGCGGCTTCGTCGGCAACTTCAAGGTGAAGACCAACGACGATGCCGAACTGGAGACCGGAAGCATCGTTGTGGCGGTCGGCGCGGAGGAGTACAAGCCCAAGGAGTTCCTGTACGGACAGGACAAGAGGGTCGTCACCCAGCTTGAGCTGGAGGACCAGATGCAGAAGGGTTCCCTCGCCGCCAACAAGATCGCCATGATCCAGTGCGTCGGTTCCAGGAACTCTGAGGCGCCCTACTGCAGCCGGGTCTGCTGCGCCAACGCCATCAAGAACGCCATCGCGGTGAAGAAGGCGAACCCCAAGGCCGATGTGTACGTGTTCCACAAGGACATCAGGACCTACGGGTTCCGCGAGGAGCTCTACAAGGAGGCCGGCCAGGTGGGCGTTAAGTTCGTCAGGGTCCCCGAGGACAAGCCCCCCATGGTCACCAAGGAGGGCGACAGCCTGAAGCTGGTCGCGAATGACACCATCCTGGGCGAGGACATCATGATCAAGCCCGATCTGGTGGTCCTGAGCACCGGCATCCGGCCGCACCACGACAACGAGGAGCTGGCCAAGATGCTCAAGGTGCCGCTCAGCAAGGACAAGTACTTCCTGGAGGCCCACATGAAGCTCAGGCCGGTCGACTTCGCCACCAACGGCGTCTACCTCGCTGGTCTGGCCCACTGGCCCAAGTTCACCGACGAAGCCATCGCTCAGGCGTCCGGAGCGGCCGCCCGTGCCATGACTGTGATCTCCAAGCCCGAGCTGAAGAGCGAGGGTATCATCGCAGCGGTGAACGATGACATCTGCGACGGCTGCGCCATCTGCGAGCCGGTCTGCGAGTACAAGGCCATCACCATCGTGGCCGATCCCAAGAACCCCGAGAAGAAGAAGGCCATCGTCAACGAGGGTCTGTGCAAGGGATGCGGCTGCTGCGTTGCGGCCTGCCCGTCCGGCGCCATGGAGCAGAGGGGCTTCAAGAACCAGCAGATCATCGCTGCGATCGACGCCGCGCTCGAGGAGAGTGAGTGAACATGTCTTCAGCACAACACGGACACGAGGCCGCCCCAGCGGCGGCCAAGCCCGCGGAGGGCGGCTTCGAGCCTCGCATCATCGCCTTCTGCTGCAACTGGTGCTCCTACGCCGGGGCAGACCTGGCCGGGGTTTCCAGGCTCCAGATGCCGACAAACTTCCTGGTCATAAGGTCGATGTGCTCGGCTAGGGTCGACCCGGAGTTCGTCCTCCGGGCCTTCGCCAAGGGTGCCGACGGCGTCCTGGTATTGGGATGCCACCCCGCGGACTGCCACTACATCGGTGGCAACTACCGGGCCAGGAGAAGGATCGCCCTGCTCAAGATGCTCCTCGAGCAGTACGGCCTGGACCCTGACCGCCTGCACCTGGAGTGGGTCTCCGCCTCCGAGGGCGTGAAGTTCCAGTCCACGATCAAGGAGTTCACCGAGAAGATCAGAGAGATGGGGCCCAACCCGTTGACGGAGGCCGAGGGTGAAGACCCCCGCGGTGAGGGAGCTTCGCACCATTAGGAGGAAAAGGTGGAATCATGGCAAAAGTCAAGATAGCACAGTATTGGGGTGCCGGCTGCGGTGGCTGCGACGTGGCCCTCCTGGACATCGATGAGAAGATCCTCGGGGTCGCCGACATGGCCGACATAGCGTTCTGGCCCATTGCGGTGGACACCAAGCTCAAGGACGTCGAGGCGATGCCCGACAAGAGCATTACCCTGACCCTATACAACGGCGCGGTCAGGAACAGCGAGAACGAGCATGTAGCCAAGCTGCTCAGGCAGAAGTCGGCCATTGTGGTCTCCTTCGGCTCCTGCGCCTGCTTTGGCGGCATCCCCGGCCTCGCCAATGTGACCAATAAGAAGGATCTGCAGGACTACGTCTACAACAAGACCTTCTCCAGCGTTAACCCCAATCATGTGAGGCCCCAGCCTAAGTTCGAGGCCCCCGAGGGCGAACTGGAGCTCCCGGTCATGTACGACACGGTCCTCACCCTCGATGACGTCATCGACGTGGACTACTACATGCCGGGCTGCCCGCCGACCACCGACCAGATCAACTCGTTCCTGGCGGTCGTGGAGAAGCATGTCAAGGAAGGCGCCCCGCTGCCCCCCAAGGGTGCAGTCCTCGCTTCCCAGAAGACCCTTTGCGATGAGTGCGGCAGGACCAAGGAGGTCACCACCATCGACAAGATCAACATGCCCTATGAGATCGCCATCGATCCTAAGAAGTGCATGCTGGAGCAGGGTGTTATCTGTCTCGGACCGGCTACCCGGGCCGGGTGCGGAGCGAAGTGCCTGGATGCCAACCAGCCGTGCCGTGGATGCATGGGCCCGACCGCTGCGGTCATGGATCAGGGAGGCTCGATGCTGAGCGCCCTGGCCTCCATCTTCCGGACCGCCGACAACGAGACCCAGCTCAACGAGGATGAGATCCTTCAGCTGATGACTCAGATCAAGGACCCGCTGGGAACGTTCTACGCGTTCACCATGCCCAAGTCGATCATCAAGCGGAAAGTCAAGGAGAAGAAGGCAGGTGTTAAGCAATGACCGGTCCGATAATTTCTGAACCGACCCACAAGTCCGAGTCCAAGAGGATCACCATCGATCCCATTACCAGGCTGGAGGGTCACGGGAAGATCGAGATCTTCCTGAACGACGAGGGTAATGTGGCGAACGCCTACTGGCAGGTGCCCGAGCTGAGAGGCTTCGAGAAGTTCTGCATCGGCCGGTCGGTCGACGAGCTGAACAAGATCACCCCCCGTCTGTGCGGTGTCTGCCCTGGCGCGCACCACCTGGCCTCCACCAAGGCCCTGGATGGCGTGTTCAAGGCCGAGCCCCCACCCGCAGGGAGGAAGCTCCGTGAGCTGTTCTACGCCGCTCACTATGTCCACAGCCACATCGCCCACTTCTACGCCCTGGCGGCCGCTGACTTCGTGCTCGGCCCCATGGCCCCGGCGGAGAAGAGGAACATCCTGGGCGTCGTGGACGCGGTCGGCGTGAACATTGGCGCTGAGGTCATCAAGCACCGCTCGTGGGCCCAGAAGACCCAGGAGATGATGGGCGGCAAGGCCACCCACCCCGTGTGCGGCATCCCCGGCGGTATGAGCAAGCCTATCACCGAGGAGCAGAGGGCTCAGATCGAGACCTGGGCGAAGTCCACCGTTGACTTCTCCAAGTTCACCGCCCAGCTGCTGACGGATGTGGTGCTGAAGAACGAGGACTACCTCGCGCTGATCACCAACCCGGGCATCTACTACGACGAGACCTACTACATGGGCCTGGTGGACAAGAACAACAAGATCAACTTCTACGATGGCGATGCTCGTGTGGTCGACCAGACCGGTAAGGAGATGTGGAAGTTCCACCCCGACAAATACCTCGACTACATCGGGGAGCATGTCGAGCCGTGGTCCTACGAGAAGTTCTGCTTCCAGAAGAAGATCGGCTGGAACGGGTTCACCGACGGCCCCAAGAGCGGCATCTACCGGTGCGCTCCGCTGGCCAGGATCAACGCTTCGACCGGTTTCACCACCCCTCTGGCGCAGGACTACTACCTGCAGATGAAGGACTTCTTCAAGGGACTGGGCATCAACGGACCGATCCACCACACCATGGTCATGCACTGGGCCAGGGTCATCGAGCTGGTCCACGCGGCCGAGCTCATGCTCCAGCTGTCTCAGGACCCCGAGATCACCAGCAAGGACATCCAGACCCCGCCCGGAGAACCCGGAGAGGGTGTCGGCTGCCTCGAGGCGCCTCGCGGTACCCTCATCCACCACTATGTGGCGGACGAGAACGGTATCACTACCGACGTGAACCTGGTGGTCGGAACGACCAACAACAACGCCCCGATCAACCTGTCCGTCCGCAGGGCGGCCAAGGCGCTGATCAAGAACTGGCAGATCTCGCCCGGTATCCTGAACGAGGTGGAGATGGCTTACAGGGCCTACGACCCCTGCAACTCGTGCGCCACCCATACCCTGCCCGGCCACATGCCCCTCAGGGCCATCGTCAGGAACCCCGACGGGTCCATCTACCAGGACATCAAGAACTTCTAAACCCCTTTTTCCCAACTCTTTTCCTTTTTCACCTTTTTTTAGCAAGGATATCGAGCGATTTTATACTCTCCAGGTGATTGGCACCACATGAAGATCGATGTGCGGAAGCAGCTCCGCCCACTATATGACGCTCCCCGAGAGCCGGCGCTGGTGGAGGTGCCCCCGATGAACTTCCTGATGATCGACGGGACCGGCGACCCTAATGGCTCAGAGGATTATCGGCAGGCCCTCGAGGCGCTGTTCGGCCTCTCCTACACCTTGAAGTTCATGATCAAGAAGACCGAAGGGACCGACTATGGGGTCATGCCGCTGGAAGGCCTGTGGTGGGTCGACGATATATCTCTTCTGGACATGGAGAGGCGGGACAACTGGAGGTGGACGTCGATGATCATGCAGCCCGATATCGTAACCGATGATCGCGTGCGAGTGGCCACGGAGGAGTTGCGCAGGAAGAAGGATCCCGCCGCCCTGCCCAAGGTAAGATTCGAGCGCCTCGAAGAAGGTCTCGTCGCCCAGATCATGCACAAGGGACCGTTCGCTGACGAGCGGCCGACGGTCGATCGCCTGCACACCTTCGTGCACGAGTGCGGGCGAGAGTTGAGGGGCAAGCATCACGAAATCTACCTCAGCGACTTCAACAGGACGGCGCCGGAGAACCTTAGAACGATCATACGCCATCCTGTTGTGTAGGTCAGTAATATGGCCGGGAGCGATGGGGGAGCGTTCGTACCCGAGAGGTGCTCTGGACCATCAGGCTCCCAATGGTGCCCAGGTAGATCCCGTCGGTGAGGTACACCCGCCCCTCGCTCACGTCGATCGTTCCCTCCGAGAACAGTGGCCCTAGTAGTCTGCCTCGGGCGAGGTTGACCGGCGAACCGCCCAGACTGCGGTTGAACGCTGGTACCATGATGATCTCTTCCGGATGCTCCACATACCGCTTTAACGCCCCCTCCCGTACCGGGAGGCGCACCCAACACGGCTCCTTGCTGATGTTACCGAGGGAGTCCTCCAAGGCCACGGTGGGGTGGTTGTGGCCGACGATTAGCGTGCGGGCGGCCATGACCTCGGGGGACGGCCAGGTATGGCCATGGGCGAAGCCGACGTCCCCGATGCGGAACCCTGTGGACGGGTGGATGGCGACGCCATCGGGCAGGAACTCCTCGATATTGGTATCGTGGTTCCCCCGAACCAGATCAACTTCGCCGAAGTGGCGCTTGAGGGAGCGGAAGAACCCGGGGAGCTCTGCATGCTCCTGGTGGGTGGAACCAGGGACTTTGTTCTTTACATCGCCCAGCAGGACCAGCCGGTCGTGGGCGGCAGAGAGGGCGACGAGCTCCCGCTCCATGTGCATAGTGCGCGACGGCACGTGGACACCTTTGGCCCTCATCTCCGACTCCAGGCCGACATGGAGGTCACCGACGCAGATGATGTTCTGCGGCCCCCTGATCTCGAGGGCCAGCTGGTCGGGGATGGGAAGGATGTCGGTCATCGTCCCTCACTGAGCGAGGCCCCGGATAAAGCTATGCTCCTTCTCTTCATCCTTTCTGGAGGTCAGCGTCCCACCCTCAGCCTGTCGGCCAGGGAGCGAGGGAGACCGGAACTGAGGGTCCGCGCCACGACCTCCGAGATGTCGTAGGGCACCCTGCGGTACATCGCCCTCCGGGTCTCGGTATCGAAGATGGCGTAACAGGCATCAGGGTCCCCGTCCCGGGGCTGCCCCACCGAGCCGGGATTGACAATCGTCCCGCTCGTGTGCCGGCGGATGAATGGCATATGGGTGTGGCCCAGGACAAGAAGATCGCATCCGGCCATCTGGAGGAGGCCCTCCACGGCCTCGTCCTCGAAGGTGTAGTAGTCATCATCGAAGGGCGCCCCGTGGTAGACGGCGATGCGCACCCCGTCCTCCTCCAAGTACAGGTACCGGGGTAAGCTCCGGAGGAACGCCAACGACCGGGGGTCGATGTTCCTCGCCGTCCACTCCACGGCGCTGACAGCCATCGGGTTCATGTCCCTGCCCCCGGCATTCAGCACCGCCCGGTCGTGATTGCCCTGAATAGAACGGATCCCTCTCTCCAGGAAGAGGGCGATGGTCTCCACCGGGTATGGATAATAGCCGACCACGTCCCCGGCGCACAGAACGGGGTCCGCTCCCCTCGTCTCCATGTCATCCAACACCGCCCGTAAGGCGACGAGGTTAGCGTGGACATCGGAGATGAGGCCGAGCTTCATGGCCCTCTATCTTCCGTGCCGCTATTTCATTCTGGCGTCTCAATGGACCTTCTTCAGGCTACGGCGCAGGACCTCTGGCAGGTTGTCGATGACGTCGGTGGCCATGAGGCTGTACCCGATGCGATCGAAGGCCAGGTCCCCAGCCGCCCCGTTGGTGAAGGCAGCGATGCGCGCGGCGTTGAACGGGGAGAGGTGCTTGGAAAGCAGGGCGCCAACCTCTCCGGCCAGGGCATCACCGGTGCCCCCGACGCTCATTCCGGCGTTGCCGGTTCGGTTGAGCTTTGTCCAGCCGCCGTCGGAGATGACGTCGACCATGCCCTTGACCAAGAGGACCACCCCCAGCGTCCTCGCGCTCTCCGCCACCTCCACCATGCGGGCCTCCATCTCCTTTGGGAGCTCATGCCCGGTGAGTGACTGGTATTCGCGCGCGTGGGGGGTGATCACGCATTTCTTACCTTCCAACACCGAAGGGTCCTTGGCGACGGCGGCGATGGCATCAGCGTCGATGACCATCGGCAGCCCGCACCCCTTTACAATCTCCCTGACCGCCGTTCCGGTCTTCTCATTCATCCCCAGTCCGGGGCCGATGAGTACAGCGTCGGCGCTCTCCATCAACCGCCTGACCGTCGGTACGTCCTCCGGGCCGAGGACGTCCTCCGATAGCCGGTGGACGATCAGGTTGGGAGAGTAGGAAGCGATGGGCCCATAGGACATCCAGGGGGTGGCTATGTTGACCAGGTCCACTCCCATGCGGTATGCTGCCAGCCCAGCCAGGGCCGGCGCCCCGGTGAACGGCCCCCCGCCCACGATGAGCAGCTTCCCGCTCTCCCCCTTGTGGGAATCCTTCTGGCGGACCGGATAGTAAACATACTCTCCTGGCCCCACGTATCGCTTGGCGTCGACCGGGATGCCGATGTCCTGCACCACTATGTAGCCAGCGTTGTCCTGGGTCATGCCCTCCTTCACGTCAGTGAAGGTGACGGTGAGATCTGCCCTTATCTGCAAGTCCGTACCCATACCCGACGGTACGTCGACGGCGACGACGTAGCTCTTGGAATCGTTGATGCGATTGATGAGGGTGCGGTACGGTTCACGCACTTCCTTAAGCGTCCCGGTGCCCAGCAGGGCGTCCACCACCAGATCGAACTTGGAGAAGTTGACCCCCACTGACGATGAGGAGATGTGCTTGACCCGTTCGAAGGCCCGCTTGGCCGCATCCGTACGAATGTCCCCGGGGGGGTTGGCCAGCAGGACGGTGACATCGTTGTGCCGCATCAGGTTGCGGGCGGCCACGAACCCGTCCCCGGCATTGTTGCCAACGCCGCACACCACGGCAATCTTTTTGCCGGTGCCCACCTCCTTGGTGATGGTCTCGGCAACGGCCTCGCCGGCGTTCTCCATGAGCGCGTCGATGGGGACCCCGATCTGTTCGGAGTTGATGTCCAGTACCCGCACCTCCAGAAAGGGGAGCATAAAGCGGAGTATGATGCCGATGAAGTTAAAATTTGGCCTTGGCCGGATGGGCGACAGTTGAGCCAGGGGAGGGTCGGGAGGGCTGGCAGGCAGCGAGGGCTACCATTTAATACTGGGATATCATTCAAAATGCAGGACCAGTGAAGAGTAATTGAGCGATATAAAAAGGGTAGTTTTAGACGTACTGAAGCCACACCACCCCGGGATAGTGGAGCTGTCCCAGCGCCTTAGCGTGCTGTCGGGCACCTCTGGAGTAAACATCACCATCGTCGAGGTGGACCAGGATACCGAGACCGTAAAGATCACCATCGAGGGCAACGCCATCGTGTTCGATGATGTCGAGACTGCCATCACCGAGGCCGGAGCGGTCATCCATTCGGTCGACAGTGTGTCCGCGGGCAAGCGGCTGGTGGAAGAAGTAGAGACTCTGCAGGACCGCTGAACGCAACGGTCCTCTCCCCCGCCGACAAGGCGCGAGATCTTTTTATTCACGCCTGCGGCCTGGGCACCGAGCGTAGCATCTCTGCCACCCGGGGCAACAGCTTGGACTTGGGCATGTTGTTCTCGACGAGCAACAGCCCCTGCTTGTTCCACCAGGACCCGGGGTAGGCCTTTCCCTCTTCGAGCTTCCACTCCAGCCCCAGCTTCTCGACCGCTTTGACGATCATCGACATTTGAGGTTCGGGTATCGCCAGGTTCTTGGGGACCCTGCGCCCCTCCGCCCGGGTACGAGAGTTGTCAAAATACTCCGGCCACAGCACCCACGCCTTGTCCGCGTCGAAGACCATGGTCGGTCAATCCCCCAAGAGGGATAAATGGTTTGGCCTACTCCGAGAGGAGAACGGCGTTGACGGTGCCGTCCTGTCCGGGCCGGGAGGTGATCCTTGCCATACCGATGTCGGTCTGGATGGTAGCCCCGCGGTTCATGATGTTACGCTGAACGTAGTTGGGGTTGGCCGGGTTGACCTTGACGGTGACGATCCTTACCCTCTTGACCTGGTTGGTCTTGGGATCCACAACGTTAGCATAAGCAGCGCTGAGCATCTTGACCTTGGTGTTGCCCCCCATGGTGCGGTACTGCCTGAGGCTCTCCTCACCGAGATTGGTCAATAGGGGCTCGCGCCCGATCTCGTAGCGCCTCTTCTTTCTGTTATTCACCAGGCGGCCACCGGTAGGCTTCCGCTTCGACTTGCCCTGCCACAATGCCATACTAATCCTCTGCCACTAAAATAAAGGTGATATAAAAGCCTTTGTTCCCCGACAGCCTCCCCGCCCCGCCGAATAGCTGGCGGCGCTAACCTCCTATGATCTGGTAATGAAGATGCCCAGATGCTGGACAAACACCGTGTCGGGGGCAGAAGGTGAGACTCCCAGGATGCTGTGCCATCGCTCCTCGAAATCATCTATCGGAAGCATCTCCCGGCATTCCTCTAGGGCGGGATCCTCCAAGCACACGTGATCGTTGTCGACGCCGATCACCACCATGTAGTGGCCGTGGTCCCAATCGTCGGCCCACGAGAAATCGCCGCTCTGCTCCTCAGCCCACGCCTGGGCCACGATGATGACCGGTATCCCTTCCTGTACGGATAGGGCGAGGTCTCTGACGGTAAGGCCCGTCTCCATGGTTGCGGCGAAGCCCAATTCCTTCGCCACTCGAACGATGTCCTCCTCGTGGGTCCCGTGGTGGGGCGAGGTATGCAGGCGACCCATAAGTTCGCTCTCCGGCAGGTCCGTCCCCCAGTATGACAACACGGCCTGGAGGGATGCTGCTCCGCAGGAGTAGTCGGTGCCCTGGGTTACGCACGGCACATCGAAAAGGATGGTTGCGCCAGAGTTCTCCATCGATCTGATTGATGGCCGAGCGCTCGGCGCGCACCGCATGACATTCAAAGATGATGTCCCCAAGATGATCCCCTAGTACCGGGGTGGAGGAGGACCTTAATTAATATTTCTATTAACTAATGTTATGCTCTTGGCGTGGAGATCAATTCCCGCCCGGCCTCTGGAGCAGGGTGGCCTTGATATCCTCACCGACCTCCAGGAGGGCGGCATTCCCGTCCTTGGCCGCTCCCGGGTTGAGGAACAGGGTGCCGTTCCTCTCCACGATCCCCCGGGCCTCGTGGATATGGCCGGATAGCACCGCCCGGGGATGGAACTCGTTCACCAACCGGAGGATGGTTTCGCTCCCCACATGGAGGCCGCTGCCCACGAGGTCGTTGATGCCCTTAGGAGGCGCGTGGACCGCCAGCACCGCGTTCCTCTCCATCAGAGGCCGCAGGGCGCTTTCGATGTCTTCCTCCTCCAGCTCGAAGGGGGTTTCGAAAATGGTGGGGTTCGAACCCCCCAATCCTATGAACGTGATGCCCTCGACGGCGACCTTGCGCTTATGGAGCGATATCGCGTGAGCCTCAATCTCCCGACAGACGAGCTCGGGCGGGTCGCAGTTGCCCGGTATGGCATAGGTCGGCCGGTCCAGCCGGGCGAGGAACTCTCCGGCCCATGATCCGGGGCCGAAGTGGGTGATGTCCCCCAGGACGATGTAAGCATCCGCCCGATGCTCGGCCGCCAGAGCCTTCGCCCAATCGGCTACGCTCTCCCGCCCATGGATGTCCGAAAGGACCAGGAACCGCATCATGATACCTCCTTCATGTCCGTCCCGGTTCAAATATCCTTTTCACAGGCCCAGCATGCTCAGGCCCACGGTGCCGTAGGCTAGGGCATAGGCAGCCAGGTAACCGAGTATAGCGCCGGTGTTGAGGAAGGGCAGCCCCGCCTGGGGATTGCCCCGCATAACGATGCGGAACAGGACCAGGTAGCCGAGCAGGCCGCCGATCATGGCCCCCGTCGCCGCCCACAGGTTGGCCGTTAGAAGCGGCGCCGCGGCAGCGGGAAGGTAGAGGGACGCCGAGACCACCAGGATGCCGGGGATGACCGCGTCCCCCACCCCCATGAAGAACGCCTCCCTTTCCCCACCTTCCTTCTTCACGATCCCTCCCTTTTCGATCTTGTCCATGGTGAAGCCCCTCTCCTTGGGGACAACGAAAAGCACCGGCAGGCGCAACGGAGCCACGCCCTCGGCCAGAGCGACCATGTGCTTGGTCTTGTACACCGAGATCGCGTCGTAGATGGCCATAATCACCAGCAGGATGACCACCGGGAGAATGCCCAAGGACATTCCCAGTATGGCGGTGACCCCCACCCCGATGATGAGGGCTACAGCATCGATGATGTACCACTCCCCGCTTTTGGCCAGCAGGACGAGGAGAAGGGAGGCGATGGCCAGCGAGGCGATGAGCGCCAGGATGCCCTCGCTGTCGAAGAGCAGGAAGATGGGCAGGAAGACGTAAAGCAGGGTGATGAAGATGCTGACGTAGAAGATGGCCTGGACGATGCGTTGCCGCCCATACTTGATCAGGATCAGGATGATGGCAGTCATCACCAGCACCATGAAGATGTAGATGAACGGGTTGGTCGGCGAGTTAGGATCCGGGAACGCCGTGAACTCGGGCAGGAACAGAGGAGCCAGAAGGACAGCGCAGACCTGCACGAGGATATAGATGCCGGCCATCGCCAGTAGGGGCAGGTTCTTTCGCACGCCACTACTAGGTATTCCGGCTAGATAACGATGCCGAGGAGGGAACCGTTCTCGCTCTTCGAGCCCCAGGCGGAGGTGGCGGGGCCCCCGTCAGATCGGTTTCTTAGCTTCCTTCCCGGTCAGGTGTTCGATCTCGATCTCGACGATGCAGACCGCATTCCAGCCCCTCTCGATCTCCCTTCTTCCCTCCTCGGGAAACTGAGGAGAGTACTTCTCGTTCAACTTCTCCAGTGCTTGGCGGCGGGCACGGTCGTCGGTGAGCACCCTCGCTCGACCGAAGATGATCACGCTCCGATAGTCGGTGGCGAACGCCTGGGGAACCACCTGGTCGCTCTGGACCACGCAGAACGAGACCTTCTCACTATGGCGGATGCAGTCGAGCTTGTGCCCCTCCCGTGCACAGTGGAATATAATCCTGCCGTCGTCGTAGGCGTAGTTGAGGGGAACGGCGTATGGATATCCATCGGGCCCCGCCGCTCCAAGGATGCCAGTGGAGCACGATCTTAGTATATCGAGGCACTCATCGCCCGATAGCGCCTGGTTCCTTCTCCTCATCTTGCCGAACATGTCCGGACCAACGCGCCCCTCGATGAAAAAGTTGGCCTGCCGGCGGGCGAACAACGAGCGGGCCCAACAGGTCAAAGGTCCTCCGCGGAAGCTTCTGCCATAATCTTTATCTAGTGGACAAACCTCGATAAAACACGTGAACACAGGGTTAACAACTACCGGTTCCACTTATCCGGTCAGGCTCGAGAAGGCCAAGAGCCTGGCGGACATCTTCGAGGTCGTCAAGGACGCGGTGCAGGCTCAGCTTGGGCTGTCGAGGGGCGGGCTGATGCTGGGGATCGCCGAGCTGGGCGGTCGTCCGGACTCCTGGGTCGGGGGCTTCTACCCGGTCGCCACCAACATCATCGTCATGAACAAGGGGCCGATGAACCGCATACTTCGGGAGCAGCCAGAGCTCTACAAAGCGTACTGCTTTCACATCCTTCTGCATGAGTACATCCACACCGTCGGGTACATGGATGAGGCTTTGACCAGGAAAAGGGCGCTGGAGATAAGCGAGAGACTGTTCGGCCGTGAACACCTCGCTACCAGGATGGCCGCCGATATCACCCAGTTCTTCCCCTACCTCACCTACGCGGTTCCTACCGAGCCGCCCGAGGACCTGAACATGGAGCTGGTCAAGGGGTTCGACCGCTCCTGCGCCAGCTATATCTTCTGAGGTCCCTCTCGGCCAGCGGCCGAAGCGGGGGCCTCCCAGTACTTCTTTTTCGCCGCCTGCAAGTACATGGGTATCGAAATCAGACCGATGAGGGCGGCAAAGACGAAGCCAGCAGTGGGCGAGCTCGAGTCCAGCAGAGCGCCCAAGGCCATGGAGATGACCGCTCCGGCGAGGTAGGTGAAGGAAGCGAACAGGGAAAGGGCGGAGGCCCTGATCCTCGACGGCACGAGGCGGTTCCTCCAGGTCATCATCGGGGGCCATCCCAGGCCGGTGGAGAGGCCGCACACCGCGAACAGGAGGCAGGACGCCGCCAGCCCCGGGGACAGCGCCAGCAGGACGAACCCGACCACCAGGCCGGCGCTGGACATGGCCATCACGCGATGCTCCCCCCAGCGCTCAGCCAGGCGGGGAGCGGCCAGGCTGCCCGCAGCGCTTGTGAGCATGAGAACCGAGAAGTAGATACCAAGGTACTCCTCCCCCAGCCCGATGGCCACCAGGTACGGTTGATAGAGGAAGAGGTAGATCACCGAGGTGATGTACCTAAAGGTCTCCCCGGCAGTGAGGAACTGCAGCGCCCTGCTGCGCTTGTAGAAGCTCAGACTGTCGGCGAGGATGCTCTTCAGCCTAACCCTCTCCGCGCCGTAATTCTCCGGCAGCCTCGTCCACACCAGTGATGCGCACACCAGGGCGATGATGGCAGCTCCCAGAAAGGGCATGTTCAGGGAGAAGAGCACCAGTACGGAGGCGATGATTCCCCCGACCACGCCCATGGTATAAGATACGCTCATCATGACGGTGAAGGCATGGGGAGCCTCACCAGTCCGCCCCTCCTTGCTCAACTGGTCGACGATCCACGCCTCGTTGGATCCATTGAGCAGGGCCCAGCCGGAAGCCCAGAAGGCTTCAGCCACCAGGAACATGCCGAATGCGCGATTGAAGGCGTAGATGACCATCGATATGCTCATCACCGCGGCCCCCAGGGCGAAGCACCGCCTGCGCCCATACCGATCGGCGAGGTTGCCCATCGGCAGGCTCAGCAAAGCGCTGAGGATGAGGTTGACAGCGTAGATGACGCTCATCTGCAGATAGCTCAAACCGCTGTCCTGCAGGTAGAAGATGAAGTAGCCCTGGAAGACGTACATCGACAGGTTGGCTAGTCCCATTGCTAGGACGTACTGCCGTGCCGTACTTCCTAGGCGAGTGGAGAAAAAGGACGTGGGACCACCTGGCATCGGACGGGGCGGTCCCCCGGGGGCCTCAGCTCAGCGGTGCGTCGGCCGGGGCCGGCACCGAGAAGGCTACGTTTCCGGAGATCTTTTGGATCTTCACCTTGAGCTTGGTGCCCTTGGCGGCCCCAGGTACGTAGATGATGTACTTGTCGAGCTTGGCCACCCCGTCGCCCTTGCGGCCGACGTCCTCGACCATGACCTCGTAGATGCCGCCTTCCTTGATGCCTTCCTTCTCTGCAGCTCGGGTGGACTTCCGCACGTTCACGGGTCGGTGGGCTCCGCAGGCCTCGCACTCCAGGACGAGGATGCGGCCCTCCTTGTTGATCCTCGTGTCCGGCTTACCGCACTCCGAGCACAGCACGAACGTCTCGGTATAGTTCATGATGCGGTCGGTGACCTGGGCCGGGGTAAGCTTGGCCTTCAGCACGAGCCGCTGCCCCTCAATCTGCCCTGGTGTGCCCAGCTCCCGGAGCAGGTACTGCAACAAGTGATCTGGATCCCGGCGCAAGGCGTCGACGATCTGCCCATAGTTACGGATGACGGTGATCTTCCCCTCCAGGAAGATATCCGGCTCTGGAACATGAAACCTCTCGTGCTTCTCGATGGTCTCGGGAAGCTTCTCCTTGGCACGACCTAGTAATGATAAGTAATCGTCATCAGGCATAGAATCCATTCTCCCAAGCTGCTCCGGCGATATAAACCTAGCTATGTGCTGGAGAGCCCGCGAGGCGGACCAGACGATCGGCGTAGTCAACCCTCAAGCATCATCTCGGAGAACGAGAACCTGCGCTGGGGGCAAGCTTCCTCGCAGCGGCGGCAGGCAGTCCCCAGGCATCTCCCGGTGTCGACCATGAAGCGATCACTCTTCTGTGTTAATGCTCTCTCAGGACAGGCTTTGACGCATCGCAAGCAGCGGTTGCATTCCCACGAGCCCTCAAGGCGGACCGAGATGTCAATGATATCGAGCGACCCTCCGACCTCCCAGATATCCGTCCGTCTCCTTCGTTCGATGATCGTCGGCTCCCGGGGCGGGACGGGAACGGGCACTCCTAAGGAGGCGAGGTTATTCAAGTACCTCTCGCGAGGCATGCCCTCCGTCCAGAATGCTAGTTCCTGGAGATATATGTCGCTGAAGGTTGGAGATGTGGCAAACATCACATGACGGGCGAGCAGATGGCTTCGCATGTCGTTGAGGCGGTCCAGGAGCTCAGGCTCCACCGCGAGATCCTTGGCCAGCTCCAAAGAGGTGTTGCCCATCTGAACGATCCGGGAGGCCAATGCAGGCACCATGCCGACGGACTGGGCCTTCCTAGCGTCGACATAGGTGCCGCTGGCCCCGGCCATGAACATCGTGCCCAGGCTCCCGGGGTCGAGGCCGGCCTCGACCATTAGCGTCATGTGCCCGGCCCGGATGGCTCCGATAGCCTTCCCCACTTCCAACAGGTCCGCCGTGGTGAACCGGACCCCACGATCAAGCAATATGTCACCTCCCGTAATGCGTGGCAGTATCACTCGCCCCATCTCTGATCCTGCGCATATCAGGGCGATGACTCCAGTGCCAGTTATGCCCTTGGCCCGGAGGCCCCGTAGTTTAAGGGCATTGCTTCTCAGGCCGATGAGGGCGCCCCCCTGGGGCTCGAGACGGTCGTCAAGGACCAGGGTCTGCCACCCCTCGGGAGTGTGTATGATGTCGCTGATCGCGCCCGGGGAGGCCAGCATGCCCGCCTTGATCGACTGTCCCTCGATGGCCGGACCGGCCGCGGCCGAGCCAGTGTAAATGTCATCGCCGACCTTCAACGCCATCTCGGCGTTGGTGCCGTAATCGGTGACCATGCACCGATCGCCCTCCAGAAATCCAGACTTGAGCATCATGGCCAGCGCATCGGCGCCGATCTCGTGGCGGATGGCCGGGGGAATGAGCACCTCAACGTCCACTCCGAGACCGAGGCTCCCTCCGTTGGCGATATGACCTCTGCGATCGGGGGGCTCTATGCCCTGTGATCTAAGCTTGTTCTTCCCGGCGTATGCCAGATCCCTGATCTCGATTCCTTCGAACAGGGATATCTGTATGGGGTTTCCGCACACCGCGATCCGCTCCAGCGAAGCAGGGTCGAGTACATTGATGATTTGCCTGACCGCCCCGATCAATACCTCGTGGGCCAGCGCCAGCCCCTGCTCCATAGCGAAGTCCAGGTGATCCATAACATTGGCCCCGGGCAGTGGGTTGCGTGACGTTAAGCAAGTTCGGAGGACCTTTCGCCGTCTGAGGTCGAGCAGCTGCCCTCGTATTCCACTGGTCCCTATGTCGATCGAAATCGCCTGCATCATCTCTCCCCCGTGGTCATGCTAACCACGGTCTCGGCCACCTTGCGGAGGCTCCATTCCATACAGGTTATGTCCCTGACCTCGACCTTGGTATCAGAGCTTCGGATGCCGCTGTGCTCCATGTACTCCCGTAGTTCGTCAGTGGCCTGTTCGATGGCAAAGACGACCGCCCGCTCCCGATACCCGGACACCTTCTGGCCGTCGCCGGTGGTAGCATGATCGGCGATCACCTCATCGCCTTGAACGAGCCCGGGTTCGTATCGGAGCATTACCTCCATCCGACCCAGCACTTCGGTGCAGACCGCGCCCATGGCGTTGCCCACCTCATGGTGCGGGGGAATGATGATCGGACAGTCGATCCATCCCGTCACAAGGTCGAGGAATGAGTGGACCGGAGCGCCAATCCCCACCACTGGAATCTCTACCCTGAGGATGGGTCGGAGGGTCGCCTCCTCGGTTGATACCAGGCTTCCGTCGCCCTTCAGAAAGTAAATCAAGCTTTCGGGGACGGCGATAGCCGGTGCGATCTCCTTCATCAGCGACCTCATAACATGGATAAGCTCGGCATTCTTGGCTGCCAGGTACAAACGGTCCTCCATTCCCAGCACTCTGGTGAGGTCGCTCCCTCTCACCACTATAGCCTGGGGGCAAGCTTCCAGGACCCCCCGGTAGGCGATCAGCTCATGCTCGGGGTTCCTTGCTTCGAAGCGGGCCGAGATGACGAAGGAACTCTTGGCGCACCTGTGGATCGCCGACCGTAAAGCCGGTAGACCCAGGAGCCGGACCTCCGGACCCGTGGGATCATGTCTCCCATCGATCACCGCGACCTCGCCGGTATTTTCCATCGAGCGTTTGGGGGCGATGCCGATGCACAGGGCGAATACATCCTTCCTCGTGCCCCCCACCATAGCGTTGGTGGCGAGAATGGTAGAGACACATAACCGGGACAGAAGGAAGGGGGAAGGAATGGACAATGCGGAGAAGCATCTCAACACGCTTGCCGGCAGATCTCCCTTCTCAGTTGGGACCTTGGTCGTCTGGATGACCTTTGTTCCCGGCATCTCCAGAAGCACGCAGTCGGTGAAAGAGCCGCCAGCACCGATTCCCGCCACGTTCAAGCTATCCCTCGGTCAAGGAAAAGGGAAAAGGTTTCCGCCTAGTGGAGGGCGTTCCGGGTCTCCTTCCAGTCTTTGCCCGAGCAGATCTCCGAGGCGATCTTGACCGCATCCAGCGGAGACCTCCCGTAAACGGAGTTGCCGAAAGTATCCACGAAACTCTTGGATACAGCCGCTCCACCGCAGGCTAGGGGAACGTTGACACCCTCCTCTTCAAGAGTCTCGGCCGTTCTCTTCAGACCGGCCTTGGTCGTGCTCATCAGGGTAGAGCCGCTGATCATCTGCAGCCCATTCTCCCTGGCCGTGGCCACCACCTTAGCGGTGGGGACGTCCCTCCCCAGATCGAGGACGTCAAAGCCGTTGGCCCTCAGGATGGCCGCCACTATGTTCTTGCCGATATCGTGGAGGTCGCCCTCGGCCACGAAGGTGGCGAGCTTGCCTTTCTTGGGAATGTCTCCTAATTTCGCCTGGCAAAGCTGGATGCCGCCCTGCATGGCGTCATTAGACATCAGTATCTCCGGCACGAACGCCTTACCCAGATCGTACAGTTCGCACTGGGTCTGAATGCCCGGCATCAGCGCGTTGGTGACCAGGTCCACCGGATCCTTGCCCTGGTCCAGTGAGGAGGAGATCAATTCCTTTACCCTTGCCCGGTTGCCAGCGATGACTGACTCAGCTATGGCGGCGTAGGATGCCTCATGGGGGCGGTACTTGGCCCTGATCTCTTCGACCGTAGGCATCTTGGAATCTCCGGTCGTCACGTCGAAGCCCAGCTCAACCAGCATGCCCTCTTGGATGAGCCGCCGGTAACGTGCAGGGTCTCTTGCCCTCAACTCCAGCATTTCTTCTACCAACACATCCATGTGCCTGACCATTACATACCACCTCCGAGACTCTCGGCCCTCATCCTCCTGGCTTTGCCCGCCCCGATCTCGCGGACCATCGACTCGACGTCATCATAATCCGGGATGGGGGTCTCTCTGCACGCTCGCACGTACGCCTTTAGGTTGTCCAGGGAAGTTCCATAGGACACATCACAGGCCGAGCCCACGACATCCACACCCTGTCGGATGCATTCCACCGTACGGGCGTAAACCTGCTCCGGGGTGCCGTTAGGCATGAGGTCGATGACATCCAAGCTCCCCAGGATGGACATCCGGTTGCCCAGGGTCTTGCGGACGTACCATGCGGGTACGCTGTCGAAGGAGAAGCAGTCGATGTTGCTCTCCCGGATGTAAGGTAATAAGGCCCGAGTATTGCCGCAGATATGAAGGATCTGAGGGCAACTGATCTCAGCGGCCATCCTCCTGTGGTACGGGAGAACGAACTCCTTGTATGTTTCTCCGGAGATCAGATCCCCCGAGGCCGAGGGGTCGGCCGGGAATAGCATGTGCGCCCCGTAGGCGGTCTGCAACCTCCCATACTCGATGCAGAAATCAGTGGCTGCATTGATGAACGTATGAGCCTTATCTGGATCGGTCACGGTCATCATCACCAGGTTCTCCACCCCCGCGATGTGTCCGGCCACCGTGAAGGGGGCCGTCAGGACGGGAATGATCGGTAGGTTGCCGTCATATCGCTTGCGCAATATGTCTATGGCGCCTAGCACATGAGGGATCCTTCCTGCTTCCTCCAAATTATCGGGCCAGGTGATGTCCCCGGGATCAATGTAGGCTGGCCCCATCACCGGGGGCCTATCTGGTTTGTTCCAGTCCAGCTTGCACCCCAGGACTTCGGCCTCCAAAGAAATATCGAACTGCGGCCTGGCGGCCTCGATACCGCACACCTCATAAGGTGCCGCAGCCAGATCGGCCATCATCTTTGCGTCGAAATGGGCCTTGGGCCACTCTGCGTTTGCGAACCTCATAAGTTCGTTCGTCGTCTGTGCGAGAGGATTCGCGGGCGGAACATAGTCCACCCTTCCTCCGAGAACTGCAGCGAGTGCTCTACGTGTCGGTGTCATTTCACTAGCCATTGAATGCCTCCTCCATCGGACCTAGCACGACGTGAAAAGACCTCATGCTTGGTCGCTTCATCACCGTCTTCTAAGTTATTAAAAGTCGAACATGGATGGTTTCTCCATCCAGAAAAGGAAAATTGTAATCAGATCGTTTGCAGCAAGCATCATCATTGTCACACCTCGGTAACGTTTCACCTATCTATCGCTACATTGATGTCTCCCGACACCATGTTCGGGGCGATGGAGATAAAGGAGTTGACCGATGGGCTGTTGAAGTTGAGCGAGGACCTGGGTGCCGACCTGTTCGGGATCGCCCCGGCCGAGGGGTTCCTCGACGACAGCTACAGGGGCGGCCGACCCCAAGCCATCATGTCCGATTGCCGCGCGGTGGTCGTGGTAGGGGTCGCCCTGCTCCAAGGGTCCATCGAGCCCCTGCCCCAGGGGCGGGGAGAGTACACCAACTCGCTGCTCGCCGCCACGGTTCGTCTGCGGCAGATATCCTTCGATCTCGGACGGTGGCTAGAGCGGCGGGGACACCAAGCGACGATCGAGCCCGCGGAAGGGAGCGAGTTCGGTTACTGGTACGCAGACCGGGAGACGCTCAGGGGCGGCATATCGCTGCGCTACGCCGCATATTTGGCCGGACTGGGGCAGTACGGTCTGAGCCAGAACTTGATTACCGACCAGTACGGGCCCCGTGTCCGGTTCATGGGCATAATCACCGACGCCGACCTCGGGCCCACCGACCGGGAACGAAGCCTGCTGAGCGAGAAGTGCAAGGATTGCCGCCGATGCGTCGAGGCCTGTCCGGTGGGTGCCTTATCGGCTTCCGGAGAGATCGATCGCCATAGGTGCAAGGAGTACATGTTCGGCGAGTTGGGGGGACTGCGATGCGGGATGTGCCTCAAGGCCTGCCCGGTGAAGCGCCCGCTGGGCTGAGCGAAGGCTCGAATAATTATCGGCCGTTAGTCGGTAGGTTGGGCACCGATCTTCAACCAAACACTGGTAGGGTAGCATTACGAACCTCCGGGCGGAGCTATGGATCGGGGTGAGGTCACCGGGCGCGAGGGATATTATGTCGATGAGGTCGAGGAGCATCGCCAAGTTCGGTCCGTTCGATAAGGTTCGGAGCTAAAAGGAAGAGGATAAATGGTTTCAGAGGACCTGGCGGTCCACCCGCTGGGCCTTGTGCTCCAGGGCCGCCCTGATGAGGCCGACGTGCAGGGGCGAAGGCTTCTTCGGCCGGGACTTGAACTCTGGGTGGAACTGGCAGGCCACGAAATACGGGTGCCCCTTCAGCTCCCCTATCTCCATCTTCACGCCGTCCTCGGACCGACCAGTGAACTCCCACCCCGCGCTCTCCAGGCGATCTATGAAATCGGGGTTCACCTCGTAGCGGTGCCGGTGGCGCTCGGCGATCTCGGTCTTGCCGTACAGCGCCGCGGCCTTGGACCCTTCCTTGACCAGGACCTTCTGGGCCCCCAGCCTCATCGAGCCGCCCATGTCCTTAACTCCCCGCTGCTCCGGCAGGAGGTCCACCACCGGGAACTCGGTGTTGGGATCCAGCTCAGTGGTATGGGCCCCCTTCATGTCCAACAGGTCCCGGGCGATCTCGATGGTGGCGATCTGGAAGCCCAGGCACACTCCGAGGTAGGGAATCTTCTTCTCCCTGGCCATCCGGGCGGTCATGACCTTGCCCTCGATGCCCCTGCTCCCGAAGCCTCCGGGGATGAGGATGGCGTTGCAGCAGGCGAGCTCTTGCGATATCCCATCCTTCTCCACCTTCTCGGAATCGAAGAACCGACACTCGATCTTGGTTCCCAGTTCGGCCCCGGCGTGATGGAAAGCCTCCAGATGCGAAAGATAACTGTCAGCGAGATGAGTGTACTTGCCGACGATGGCCACCCGCACGGTGTTCGACGGGTACAGGATGCGGTCGAGGTACTCCCTCCACGCGCTGAGATCCTTCCCCTGGGTATCGATGCTCAGCCGCTTCAGGATATAGTCGGTGAGGCCCTGCTCCTCGAGGACGATGGGGACCTCGTAGATCGACTTGGCATCCGGTGCCGATACGACCGCTTCCAGCGGCACATCGCAGAACAGGGAGATCTTGCGCTTAATCGAGTATTCGAGCGGCTCACACGCCCTGGCGACGATGATGTCCGGCTGGATGCCGATAGCCCTTAGCTCCTTCACCGAGTGCTGGGTGGGCTTGGTCTTCTGCTCTCCCACAGTACCGAGCATAGGGACCAGGGTGGTGTGCACGAAGAGGCAGTTTTGACCCCGCCCCATCTCGGTGTTCATCTGCCTTACCGCCTCGAGGAAGGGCATGGACTCGATGTCGCCGACCGTGCCCCCGAGCTCGACGATGCACACGTCCGCCCCGGACGCATCGGCCACGGTCATCAGGCGGCGCTTGATCTCGTTGGTGATGTGCGGAATGATCTGCACGGTCTTACCGAGATACTCCCCGGCCCTCTCCTTCTCGATGACCGTGCGGTACACCTTGCCGGTGGTGACATTGTGATCGCTCCCCAGGCTGATGTCCAAGAATCGTTCATAGTTGCCGAGGTCGAGGTCCACCTCGCCCCCGTCATCGAGCACGTACACCTCGCCGTGCTCGAATGGATTCATCGTACCGGCGTCGATATTGAGATAGGGATCGATCTTGATGGCAGTGACTTCCAGGCCGCGAGATTTCAGGAGTCGGCCGATGGAAGAAGCAGTGATGCCCTTCCCCAATCCAGAAATGACCCCACCAGTGACGAAAATATATTTCATCGTCTCCATGGGATTTGACCATAAACTTTGGGCGTATTTAGCACTTCCGAGATGTGTAGCCAGTATCAACGTCGTCCAGATCGTGTGCGGGTCCAAGACGACATGATGCTAAAGTTAACCCCATATCGCTGCTCGTCCTTCGGAGATCAGCAATTTGTAACATCTTGATTCCCTGCTCCTGCGGTGTTGGAGAATGGTCTGTATCGATTGAGCAGTGATGAGGTAATTTTCACAAAGACGGCTCTATCGCTAACGCATCAGAAAAATGAAAAAACTGACAATGACGTTCGATGCAATTGGTTTTGGTGCTTGGTATCCTACCAGGAATTGGGCAGAAAGAGGCAACGATTGCCTTTCCTTGCTTTGTTTGTTAACGTAGGAGGTGATCCATCTGCAGGTTCCCCTACAGATACCTTGTTACGACTTAACCCTCCTTGCTGAATCTCAGTTCGAAGGCCCCAATTAGAGACATCCTTACTGAAACCCAACTCGGGTGGTTTGACGGGCGGTGTGTGCAAGGAGCAGGGGCATATTCACCGCTTGATGTTGACAAGCGATTACTACGGAATCCAGCTTCATGGGGGCGGGTTACAGCCCCCAATCCGAACTATGGATGGGTTTCAGGATTGTCTTCACCTTTCGGTGTCGAAGCCCATTGTCCCACCCTTTGTAGCGCGCGTGTTGCCCAGGGGATTCGGGGCATACGGACCTACCGTTGACCTCTCCTTCCTCTGACTTAGCGCCAGCGGTCCCATTAATGTGCGCCTCCTCCGGAGAAGAGACTAGCAATTAATGGTGAGGGTCTCGTTCGTTATCTCACTTAAGAGAACGCCTTACGGTACGAACTGACGACGGCCATGCACCACCTCTCGGAAAATCAGGTAAAGTCATCAGCTTGACCTTCATATATCCGTCGCTCCTGGTGAGTTTTTCGGCGTTGAATCCAATTGAACCGCACGCTCCTCCCGTTGCGGTGCTCCCCCGCCAATTCCTTTAAGTTTCATCCTTGCGGACATACTCCCCAAGCAGCAGGCTTAACAACTTCTCTCCGGCACTGGGCGCCCACTAAGGACCCCCAACACCAAGCCCGCAGCGTTTACACCCTGGACTACCGGGGTATCTAATCCCGTTTGCGCCCCAGGGCTTCGTCCCTCACCGTCGGATCCGTTCTAGTCAGACGCCTTCGCCACCGGTGGTCCTTCCAGGATTACAGGATTTTACCCCTACCCCAGAAGTACCTCTGACCTCTCCCGGTCCCAAGTCTCCCAGTCTCCCCGGACTTCGGACAGTTAAGCTGCCCGATTTACCCAAGGATTTAGAAGACCGGCTACGGACGTTTTAGGCTCAATAATATCGACCACCACTAGGGGCGCGGGTATTACCGCGGCGGCTGGCACCCGTCTTACCCGCCCCTTACTCCTCCTGTTTTTTAGACAGAAGAACAGCCAACACAAAGTGCTGGCACTTGGAATTCCCTCGTCGGGGTTGCCCCCATTGCGAAGTTTTCGCGACTGCTGCGCCCCGTAGGGCCTGGACTCATGTCTCAGAGTCCATCTCTGGGCTCCCTCTCTCAAGGCCCATATCCGTCACGGGCTAGTGGGTCCGTTACACCCACTACAGCCTGATAGACCGCAGACCAATCCTAAGGCACCGGAGTTTTCGGCCTGAAAGCATTCCAGCAGATCAGACCTATGGGGTATTATCCTCAGTTTCCCGAGATTATCCCCCTCCTTAGGGCATGTTATCCACGTGTTACTGAGCGGTCCGCCGAGACCTTACGTCTCTCGACTCGCATGTCTTAATCGTATTCCAATAGCGGTGGCCGCCGGCAGGATCAACCGGAATCCATTCCTTAAGCAACAGAAGTTGCCGTCAGGACACACAAACTTATAGGTTGGCAGGATTACCAAGTTTCACCAGCGTAACCACGCTGTGATATTATTCCTTGTTCTTGCATTATATTGGGTTGGTTACATTGCATCGAACGTCAGAACCAAGAGAGCACGCGAGATTCGCGGAGATCTTAGTTCTCCATGTCATGTGTACGAAGCTTTGGATACGATCGCATCATAGCCGGCCTTTCGACCGTCGCTCAGGACCGTTTCGCAGCATCGTTTGCTGTCAAACGCAGCTTTCCCTCGAATGCAGATGTTATATTTAAGCATTTGCATGCCCGGGATTTGCGTTTTTGCGAGGATGTGTATGTTATTTTACCACATCCGCGCTTTCCCCACTAAAACCGAAGTCATATATAAGCCTTTTCACGCAGGGTGAAAGACTTTTTTCTTCGATTCGTGTGTATGGGAGATATGGGTTCTGTGTTATTCCATATCTCACAGCTGAATCTCCTTATTCAGCTCTGGTATATAAGGTTTGCGGCAGTGCTCTTCCTTCGTGTGTTCCACCCGTTTGGAAGGGCACCCGCCGCCATTTTTCGCGGGCGCTCGCCGGCCGATTTGGCCGGTCGCGACGAGTGGAGCGAGCGATTTATGGGGTTGGATTGCCCACATTATCTGCCTCTGATGGTACCTTCACTATATACAAATAGTATCGGAGGAGCGTTCAATGGCGACGAAGAGCCCATATTGCCCAACATGTCGACCCATCTGGAATGATTGCCAAGCATTCCTGGGACAAAAAAGTTTAAGTGAGACATCTCATTGTGTGGCATCAGAGCGGAGGTGGCCCAGCCCGGTAAGGCGCAGGATTGCTAATCCTGTGACCGCACGGTCTCGGGGGTTCAAATCCCCCCCTTCGCGCCATTTTTGTATCCAGTAATCCGAAAATACGCTCAATTTAGCCGTTTCGATGCATGGGCCAGATGACCCACTAGCGTCACAATATGCTTATTTTTGATCTTCCGAGGATAGATATTGCCCTGGGGCGAGGCGCGCTCAGTGTACCCGCCATTGCCTGGAATGGGGTTAGGGGTTGCGGAGCCTCCGCTCCCCTATTTTTTCTCCTCCTCTTGTTTTCGATGGAATGTGGTTAGGAATATTATGAATAGGGCGGCAACTACCACTACGACTCCAATGACTATTGGCATCTCGTCGTCAGAGGCTCCGCCGTGCTCCGAACTTACTACGACCAGGATGGTGACCTCACCGGCATTCGCCGAGACGTTCTGCCTACCTATCTCCACATTATCTTTGGTAATGATTAAAAGATAAGTTCCAGGAGTAACATTGGTGAATTCGAAGTATCCGTTCGAGGTGGTGATGGTACTATTGCCATTGCTGAGCAAGACGGTCGCGTTAGCGACCGGGTTGCCGTCTGAATCCACCAGCGTTCCATTGATGATGCCTTCGTTCTCCAGGGTCGCGAAGGACCACGAGCGGATCATCTCATTCCCGGCCAGGTCTTTACCGCTGACAATCACATTGTAAGTGGAGCCGTAAGCGAGGTCGAAGGACCGAACGAGGGTGGCCATATTGCCGTTCCATGACAATGCGCCGTCGATGCCGTTAACATACATCTTCACTGAGCTCTCATCCATCGCTTCGGAGAACGATGCGCTAATCGCGGAGACGATCGCAACGTCGTTCCCGCTCGGCGATATCAGCGCCGTCGGGGCGAGAGTATCAACGATCACGATCACGCTAGCTCCCTGAACATTTTGAGCAGCATCGAAAACATCGATGTCGATCACATGTTCGCCGTCCACAAGGCTGAGGATCTTGGTACGGTCGCCCGCCCCGAGGAGTTGCCATGCACCGCCATCAATGCGAACGAGGATGTAATCCACTCCATTTTCGTCGGAGGCCGACCAGATGACCGTCAGCGCTGATGAGTTGACCCTTGTTCCTCCGTCCGGTGAGATGATGGCGAGGCTGGGCCTTATCGTGTCGACAGTGACATTGACCTCAGCCATCCTCTCATTTCCTGATCTGTCCGTCGCTATTATCCTGATATGATGAGGCCCATCGGTAAGGTCATCGAAGGTATGGTCTGGTCCAGACGACCGGACCAAAGCGCCGTTATCGATCGCGACATCATAGTAGGCGATCCCGGAGAGAGCATCGCTTCCTTCCCACGATACTGTCGCCGAGCCCGTGTTAACATATGAGCCGTTGGCAGGAGAATCGATCGTTAGTAACGGCTTGACCGTATCGACAATGAACACGACAAGCGTGGTGTTCTCGTTGCCAGCGCCGTCGGTCGCTCTCAGCGAGAAGGTATGCTCACCATCAGATAGGCCGGACCAGAGATAGTATCCCGCTCCGCCGGCATCCTTCCAGGCCCCGCCATCGAGGCGGTATTCAATATGATCGATGCCGGATCGGTCATCGCTGGCGCCCCATCTGACCTCTACGCTCCCGCTGTTATTGTAGGTGCGGTTGCCCGGAGCATCAATGACCATTGTTGGTCTGACCAAATCCACGACGATGGTCACGGACGTGATGTTGCTGTTCCCCGCGTTGTCGGTTGCCCATAGATAGAAGACGCGGACGCCGCTGGTGAGGTTTGACCAGATGGCCTGTGAGTCGGCGGTCTCAATCCAGCCGGCTCCGTCCAGACTGTATCTCACCGAATCCAGGCCGGATATCGTGTCGTCGGCCTTCCACGTGATGGTTACAGAACCGGTGTTATTGTACGTATCGTTCTGAGGCGAGAGTATCGTTACCATTGGCGTAACGAGGTCAACGATGAACGCCGCCTCAGCGTACCGCTCGTTGCCCGCCTCATCCAACGCAGAGATGCCAACGACGTGAGCCCCATTCGTGAGGCTGCTGAACGAACGGCTCGCCTCATAGGCCCTTACTGGCGTCTGTCCGTCTATGCTGACATTGTAGAAGGCGATGCCTGAACCATTGTCGATTCCGGACCATTCCACGGTCAGCGAGCTCGCATCGACGCACGAGCCGTTTGTCGGCGATAGGATCGTCAAGGTAGGCCTGGTCGTATCTACCGTGAACCCCACTTCGCTGGCGTTCATGTTTCCAGCGTAGTCGACGACCCTGAGAGAAAAGGTGTGGGGGCCGTCCGCAAGATCGTTCCACGCATAATTGCCAGTGGCACTTGTAGTGATCCAGGCTGCCCCATCAAGGTTGTATTCGACAGCCTTGATGCCGGATCGGTCATCGGTGGCGGTCCATCCCATCAACACGCTGTCAGTGCTGCTCAACAAGCCATCGGAAGGTGAAGTGATCGATAACGAAGGATCGACCACGTCATAGGTGACGGTTATGCTGGTGCTCATCGAGTTACCCACGCTATCGTTGAAAGTGTACACGAATAGGTTGATGCCGACCGCCAGATCCAGCGGTGCGGTGTTCTCATACGCTTTCCCGTTGGCAGCTATGACGTTGTTACCCACGAGAGCACCGTTCACATAGTGGCTGACATTTGCGCTCGATAGCCCAATCGAAGACAGGCTGCTCGAGGAATTCACCGTCACGGTTATCGATGATGCGGTGGAGGCGTTGGCATAATGCGCCGACGGTGTCGCTTGTACCGTAATGTAGATCTTCGGCAAGATTGCGATGCTAGCATTGGCACCGGCCCCGCCCGCGTTATGCGCCGATACGTTGAACTCATAGTTTTGGCCCGTGGTCAGACCAGATGCCAGGTAAGAAGTCGAGGTCACCTGGGCGACCTTCACCCCATTCTGATAAAGAAGGTAATAATCAACACCGGGACCGATGCTTGCGGGTGCCTCCCAGGAAAGGGAGACATTGGTCTTGCCCGGTATGGCCGTCAGATCGGTCGGAGCGCTGGGGGGACGAACTGGGTTTACTTTGAGGACGAAAGCATCCTCCGAACCCCCACCGTATGCGATCTGGTAAGCACCAGCGTGGGAAAAGTTCGATGAATTGGTTTGTCCGGTGACGTACGCGCATCCCGATGAGTCGACAGAGATACCATAGCCGCAATCGGAACCTCCCCCGCCGAGGTATGTGGAATATATGAGATTTGAACCGTCTGCACTGAGCTTGGTCACGAAGGCATCGCCCAAACCGCCATAGGCGGCCTGGTCCGCATCCCTGGTCGGAAAGTCGGATGACTCGGTGTACCCGACCACGAACGCGCTTCCCCCGGAGACAGTGATGCCGTAGCCGCAGTCGTCTCCGCTACCGCCGAGGTACGTGGAATATGCCAGCTTGAAACCGTCAGAACTTAGCTTGGCCACAAATGCGTCCGGCGATCCGCCGGATGCGCTCTGGAATGCGTTCAGTGTTGGGAAGATGGATGAGGATGTTTGTCCGGTGACGTATGCGCATCCCGACGAGTCGACGAAGATGCCGTAACCACAGTCTTCCCCGTTCCCTCCGAGATATGTGGAGTATAGGAGCTTTGAGCCATCGGCGCTGAGCTTGGTCACGAAGGCATCGACCGAACCACCGTAGATGGTCTGGAACGCGCCTATCGTTGAGAAGAGAAGCGAGTTGGTTTTCCCGGTCACGTACGCGCAGCCCGATGAGTCTATGGAAATCCCATAACCGCAATCGGAACCCAATAAGCCGATGAACGTGGAATACAAGATGTCTGAGCCGTCTGCACTGAGCTTGGTCACGAAGGCATCGCCCGAACCGCCATAGAGGATCTTGTAGTCAAAGGCGGGAAAGCCCAGTGAATAGGTTTGTCCGGTCACGTACGCGCAGCCCGATGAGTCGACGGAGATACCATAGCTGCAATCGTCTCCGCTACCGCCGAGGTACGTGGAGTATGCTAAACTGGAACCGTCTGCACTGAGCTTGGTCACGAAGGCATCGTCCGAGCCCTTGGACGTGGCCTGGTATGCATTGAGAGTGGGGAAGTTCGATGAATCGGTGCGCCCAGTCACGTACGCGCAGCCCGATGAGTCGACGGAGATACCATAGCTGCAATCGTCTCCGCTACCCCCGAGGTACGTGGAGTACAGGAGCTTTGAACCGTCAGTACTGAACTTGCTGACGAACACGTCGTTTGAACCGCCGACGTAGGCGGTGCGGTATGCACCCAGGGTCGTGGGGAAGGAGGACGAGGTCTGCCCGGTCACGTACGCGCAACCCGAAGCATCTACCGCGATACTGTATCCGGTTTCGACGCCGTTCCCGCCAAGATAGGTGGAGTATACCAGGGGGTCGATGACCAGCGCCCTCGAGGCGTCATGTCCGGCCAGTTTGAAAGAGTATACATTATTGCTCACTGCGAAGGACGCGCCTATCGCGTCATGGCCGTCCTTGTAGAATGCCGTGAGCGAGCCGTCAACGAGAGTGTTGTTGGTGGTAGTGATGATCATATCGCCGTTCTGCACCGAGATCATTCCACCGTCCACCCGGATAGCGATGAGGTCCGCGTCAGCATAGGAATCCACGGAGACCTCATACTTGAGCTTGCCATCGACGAAGTAGAATGAAATGCTGATGCCGCCCCACAGATCACGATATGTTATCCCGTCGTATTCGGAGACTCCAGTGTGCCAGGATCCTGAGTCGTTCCCGAGGAAATAATTGGATACGGAAGGGAGCCTGGTAATGCCGTCCGGTCTCACCTGCCTGGCGTTAATGAATGAGTAAGTGACGACATCATATCGTCCATCGGGTGTCGGCAGAAGGTAGGAGAAACCGTCAGAGGTGAACGCCGCCGCACCGAATTCAGTGGTCGCTTCAAAATAAACGCTCGGGTCCCATTGGCCGTCGTTCTCAATAAAACGGCCGAGGATCGTGGTGTTTACGGTCTTGGAGGTGACGTTGTCGCCCAACGTGTGGCCCTCGGAGCGAGCGCCCCCCATATCCGGAATGATCATGACCGGGAAGGCGATCAATAATGTTAGAACTGCTAGCGTGAGAAATAAAGAGTATTTTTTCGGCTGCGATCCCACGTCCCCACTCCCATATGGGCGGGGTATGTGCAATGACAAACTAAAAAAATATTCATATAATATATGTATATTGATAATGACACATTGTCCGCCTTGTGGATGCCAAACACATCATAGGTCCCACCATCTGGCGTCTAAATCCACGGTCCCGACTTATCAGTGCCGCTATGACCTCCTCACCGAGGGCGGCACCCATCTCCCATCAAGGGCCCGAGCCTTCGGAGCATAGATGCGCATGGTAAGCCCCAACCGCCCGTTAGCGGGGGAAGGCAGCCAATTAGATTCCTTGTCCGCTCCCGGGGATTCGCTCTGGATGTATATGTCCAGGGAACCATCCTCGCTGTATATCAGGTCGTCGCGGTCCCCTATGGCAAAACGATCCAGGCCGTTGGCGACCTGGAACCCCTCCGAGTCGTACATCGTCAGTGACCAGAACGCCTCCATCGGCGGTAGCTCGTCCCGGTCGAAGTGCAAGACGTACCTGTTCGAGCCATCGAGAGGATTGCCGCCTGCATCGGCCAGGCCCACGAGGTAGATCGCATCCTCCGGAGGGTTCGCCCCGAGGCCGATCATCGCAATGATGGCGCGCTTGAAGTAAGCGTTCCCGTACACCCCCACTCCTTCGGCGATCATCTGCCAACCGTTGACGATCGGCGCGAATGATGAGATCCCTTCCCTGATCCCTTTCAGGCCGTCCGCGGTAGCCTTCTCGAGCGCATCCTTGATTTCGGGAGCTGTCCCGTCCAGATCGAAGCTCTTCCCCGGCTCGAGCCCTATCCGTCGGAACCGTTCGATCTGGGACCAATCAGTGGAGTGAGGAGGATGCAGCTTCATCAGCTCCGCACCGTAGGAGAAGTAGTCTGGAGAGGACATGGTGGCCACCTGCACCATGGGCGGGGTTTGCATGTCCACGCCAGGGTCGCTTCTCGTTTTGGTTATCGATGGTGGCTTGCCCCACTGGGAGAGGGGAGTTATCAAGAATCCTGACTGGACCTCATGCACGGCATCGTAGTCCTTCGGCCCGTTGGTCTGGGTCCGACCAATGATCCACACATAGGGGGTGGGAGCCTCGATGCGCAGCATGCCGTCCGGCAACGATCCGCTCCAGCGAGGAGGGACGACTGCCCAATGCCCCTCCCCGGTGCCGCTCGTCCTCTTCCCGGGGACGGCGAACACATCTGTCCACATGTCCAGCATGGGGAGAAGATAGTAGCGGCCGGCGGTATCGGGGGCGGTGACGACCATCGGCTCTTCGGTCAGGTCGAGCCAGGCGCTCGAATAGAGAGTGTCGAAATTGGGACGCACTACCTCTCGGAAGTCCGCTCTAGGGAAGGCGGACATGTGAGAGAAGGCATTCATCATTCCCAAACTCGGTCCGGTCCCTGGCTCGTGGTTAGTCGTGACTCGCCTAGTGATGTCCATGAGGATGAGCGGATAGAGGTAGTGGTAAGCTTCGATGCCGATCTCATGGATCTCTTGCACGTCGACCTTGGAGCTTGGAGATCGGGGCGATTGCACTAGGTGGGCGCTTCTCACTTACTCTCCTCCAGCATGGTCAATGCTAGGTCAAGGAACGGTATATAACCATTATCTGGCCGCGTTCGAGGTGCCCGGGATGGATCCCGAGAGGTTGATGCAGTGCGCCTCCATCGAAGCCCATTTCCGCCATTGATGCTTGCCTCGTCGCACTCATGGTAATGCTCGCCTTCTCGAAACGCCGATCTCGCGGGCCGTTCGAGATGAATAAAACATCATCATACAGGGGACGTCTCATCTGTGTTCATCATACAACAGAACACGGCCAGCCACGCTCTCCAGACCCCTGTAAATCGTTAAATAATCGGAAGGCCCAGAAACGCACGGTGTTCGCATGGACGCGCAGTCGATGATGAGGGACAAGTACAGCTTGGCAGTGGTCGAGGATTTATCGAACGGAGAGATCAGCGCGGAGAGGATCGCCAAGCAGAACCATCTGCCATCCGTCGGGATCGATAGAGCGGTCAACCACCTCATGGCCGAGGGCATCATCGGCGGTCCGAACACCCACCTCCACCTAACGGAGAAGGGAACGGACCTGGTGAAGGAGATGAGAGGGCTGGAGCAGGTGCCCTCAGGGGTCGCCGACGCCAAAGCTCGATCGCGCATTCCGGACCGCTTCGGGCCGGAGGATAACCGGCAGCGGAAGGAGAACCAAGGTACCTGAGGTCTCTCCCGGCCGAGCACCTCTGATTCGGGGCCTCTGGATTTCAGGGGACGATTGCCGCATACTGGAAGGTCGGCGAGCGTCGGTTAGCTCGGCCTGGTGCTGACTAGCATCCGGTGATATTCACTGGGGAAGATTGATACCATAGATTATGAGTTGGATATCGGGGGATGAATAAAATGAACCATTCAAGCAATATTTCGATCGACAGCATCGAGCGGACCAAGGTCGGCACATATCTCATCTGGGTCGACTCCAATGGCCTTCAGCACTCCACTGAATACACGCTGATGCTCGAATACACCAAGGACGGCCGGTACGGTCTGGCTCATGGGGACGCAGAAGCCATCAAGGCGGCTCTGGATTGCTGATGCTTGACACCGATGGTCATGCTCCCCTGCGTGCCATCGTTCGAATGATCTTATCCTGCAAGTGGGCGATCATCTAGGCCCGGATCGGACATAGCGTCTCGTATTCCTGACTACATGACTCCTTGATAGGGATCCAATCATTGGCCCTTTGGTCGCCCCCTCAGGCGATGGGGATGCGTCAGTTATTCTTCATCGATTCACTCCATTCGGCCTAGGTACCAGCCTAGTAACGTTCTATTTATACGGTGACCGGCCACGTAACCACGATCTCGCATCGCAATGGTGATGCAGGTCATTGGGAGTGATATGATGGCGAAAAAAGAAGAGCCGATGACCATAGTGGTGGCAAGGTATGATGACCTGACCGGCGGGACACGCTCATGGGAAGGTCTGAGAATGATCAGAAAGGAACAGAGCAGGGGTGAAAGGATGGAGATCAGAGATGCCGCTGTTCTCACCAAGACCGCAGATGGCGAGCTCAAGGTCAGGGAGACCAAGGACTTTGGGGCCGGCAAAGGATTCATCACCGGTGCTGTCGTGGGCGGGATCATCGGCATCGCCGCGGGCCCGGTGGGCTGGGCCGCCCTGGGCGTGGGCATCCTGGGCGCTCTGGGCGCTGAACTGAGGAACAAGGGTTTCGACGAGCACCGCATCAAGACCATGGCCTCGGAGATGAAACCGAACAGCTCGGCCATCATCGTGCTGGTGGCGGATCAATGGGTCCCGGAGGTCAAGGAGGAGATCGGAAAGCAGGCCACCGATGTATGGACCCAGGGACTGTCCGGAGATGTCATCCAGCACATGGAGGCCAAGGGCGATGTGACCCTTCCCCCGGAGGCGACGGCCGAGCCCGCCAAGGTGGCTCCCAGGATATAAGAGAAAAGCGTCCGGTGCAGCACGGGCGGCTTCACCGAGGCGCTTCTTCATTTCTTGATCGAACTTTGATGGGCATTAAGGGACTCGAAAAATATGGGAGCCAGGGCCCACGGGCCCTGGTGCCGGTTCACTGCAGGAACTGCTTTACCTCATCCACCGCCTTCTGGGCCGCCACCAGGTCCATAACGTTCATGGTCGGGTTGACGCCGGGGACGATGAACGACTTGACCTCGTTGACACTGGCCAGGCCGAGCCACGAGTAGAACCGGTCGTTCATGAACGAATATACCTTGTCGCCCTGAGGATTGCCACAGGTGAAGACCGCCACAGCCCTCTTCCCTCCGTCAAGCTTGGTCTGATAGCCAGGGCCGTTGGGGTTGCGGGCCAGGAAGGCGTACATGCGGTCCACCGCGCCCTTGAGCCATGCCGTCTCCGCCCCCATGTAGATGGGGGAGCCCAGGACGATGGCGTCCGCCTCCTTGACCGCATTGTAGACCTTGTTCATATCGTCCTTGATGGAGCACAGCTCGTGGGTCTTGCAGTACATGCAGGAGATGCATGGTTTGATCTTCATGTCCACCAGGTCGAAGTACTTCAGGTCCACGTCCGCATGGTCCTCGGTCATCTTCTTCAACAGCGCGGCGGTATTGCCGTCCTTGCGGGGGCTGCCGTTTAAAACTACCACTTTCATCGTTACCTCTCCGTTGCCCGGCGATAGGGCCGGTTGAATATCCACACCCGCTCCACGGCATAAACGTCTTTCGCTGGACGGGCCACGCCTAACGGCTGCATTCTCCACCGCCATGTGACGATGCGCTGGCCATGGATGTCGAGGGCAGTAAAAAAATAAAAGGGGGGGGGGTCTGAGGTCTACTTCATGCGGTCCCCCATCCTCCTGGTCATGCCGTACGCCATCGGCAGGAGCATGATGGCCAGAGCAATGGCGAAGGCCCAGGAGATGTTGGCCACGATGTTGGTGACCCCCGGGAAAGTGGCAAAGATCGCACCCGCGCCGATGATGAGGAATATGGAGTAAAGGACGAACTTTGCATATCCCGCGACCTCCTTGAACTCGGCGTGTTCGTCGATGATCGACTTAACCAGGCCATCGGTCAGGGTTAGGCCGACACCGATGATCACGAAGCCGAGGATCAATGGGTAGATGGTGGTCCCAGATAGCAGCATGGTATCAAAGGCCAGCAGCAGCACGAAGGCGATCAGGCCGATGAACAGGAGGTTCTTCAGCATGTCCGCGATCTCGCCCTTCTGCGGCGGGAACATGGGCTTAATCATCTTGCCGATGAACGATGCCAGGAGATCGGCGAAGACCACTCCGAGGATGATGATCAGGATCCCGGCGAGGAGCCGCGGCAGGTAGTCAGCAATCGATATGAGATAGATGCCAAAGGACCCTCCGACGTTCAGCGTCTCGATGGCGTAGATGAGGGCCAGTATGACGATGAACCCTTCAACGAACCATCCGACGATGTTGGATAGGTCCATGCCTGATTCTCTGAACGCCTTGCCTGCGCTGGTGTTATCGAACGCTCTTTCGAGGCCAAACTTCTCCACAAGCTTGTTGGACGCTCGGCCTACCAGGATCCCGATCACGACACCGACGATGATGATTATTATCGCCGCAATGATGGAAGGGATCGCCCCAATGATGGTATTCCACATGTTGTTCAACGCTTCACTCAAGTCGGCCATTCAGGCCTCACCTCCTTGGTTTCTACGTAGGCCGTCACTATTTATAATCGGCCGATGCGCCGTGCTCATCCAGCGAGCTGGCTAGCATCGCTGGCCATGGTAGATCGTCACCCCCTCCTCGCAATGAAAACTGCGGATGTGGGCTGAGCTCAGAACCGCGTCAAAATCATCGGAAAGGAGCCCGGGACGGTTCCACACGACCATCCTCTAACTTTCCTGGACCAAGTGAGGCGCCGATGCCCGACTTGTTGGAAAGGGATCAGGACACCGCTCGGCGGAACAAGGCTATGCTCGCCCCCAGGGATATGATGCCTATGATGATCGTCACGATGATGGCATTGCCGATCGCGCTCCATTCGAACCCCCGTATGATGAGCCCCTGAAGGGCGTCGCTGATGTAGGAGATTGGATTTATGGTGGCCACCTTCTGCACCCATTCCGGCAGGAGAGGCTTGGGCATCACCGCGGTGGAGAGGAATAGCAAGGGAAAGGTGGTCAGAAGGCCGACGGAAAGCGTGGTCTCCGAGTTCTTGGTCTTCAGCCCGACGAACAGTGATATTCCGGACCAGGCTATGCCGAAGACCATAGACAGCAGGAGGATCAGGATGATGCCCGGCACACCGGTGGCGATCCGCACGCCGACCAGGAGAGCGAGCCCGAGGATGATCGCCACCTGGATGACGATGCTCACGCCGTCGCTTAGGACCTTGCCCAGCAGGATGGATGATTTGCGTATCGGTGCCGTTTTCATCTTATCCAGGTAGCCGCTGTCAATGTCGTTGACCATGCCTATGCCCGATTGCAAGGCGGATGAAGCCACGGTCTGGATGATGACCGCCGCGGTGAAGAAGGTGATGTAGTCGCTGGTCCCGGTGATCTGGGCGAAGCCAGGGATGTCCCCGATGGCCGAGAACGCCTGAGTGAACAGAAGGAACCACACCAGCGGCTGTATGAGGGAGAAGAAGAGATAGATCGGCCGTCTTCTCAGCTTGATGATCCAGCGGTAGAAGACCGTCCCGATCTCCGAGCCCCACTCCATGTTCATCGGGATCGCCTCCCCCGCCTGCCTTTCCTGCTTCCATCCTCCTTCTCACTGACCTTGAGCGTCCTTCCCGTGAGCTTGAGGAACACATCGTCCAGCGTCGGCTCGGCCAGGGTCAGCTTCTTGATCTCGATCCCTTGTCCGTCGAGCGTGCGGACCACCAGGGGCATGGCCGACGACCCGTCCGTGACGGTAAGCACAAGGCCATTCTCGCAGATGTCGTCGATCTCGCAATCCCGGATGTCTCGCACCTGCGGCAGCCCGCCGAGCAGGTCCTTTGCCCTGCTTATCAGCTCAGGATCGTCAGGAAAGCTTATGGCGATAGTGTCCCCGCCGATCTGGGCCTTCAGGCTCTCCGGCACTCCCTCGGAGACGATCCTTCCCTGGTCGATTATGCACAGCCTGTCGGCCAACTGGTCCGCCTCTTCCATATACTGGGTGGTCAAGAATATGGTGGCCCCCTGGCGGTTGAGGAGCCTGATGTAATCCCACAGCTCCCTGCGGCTCTTGGGGTCCAGGCCGGTCGTCGGTTCGTCCAAGAACAAGACCTTGGGATCGGACACCAGTGCGGTGGCCAGGTCCAGACGCTTCCGCATGCCTCCGGAGAATGTCGACAGCTTCCTATCGCCGGCCCCCGCCAGGTTGACTGTTCGCAACAGGCTCTCTACCTTCTCCCTCGCCCTCTCCTTCGGCAGGTGGTAGTATCGACACTGGATGTAGAGGTTCTCCCTCGCCGTGAGGTCGTTGTCGACCCCTACCTCCTGCGAGGCATAGCCGATTATTCGCCTTACCTGATCCGGTTGCTTCGACAGATCCAGGCCATCGATCAGGACCTCTCCCTCGTCCTTCCTGATCAATGTCGTGAGGACCTTGATGGTCGTGCTCTTGCCGGCCCCGTTGGGGCCGAGGAAACCGAATATCTCGCCTCGCTGCACCGAGAACGAGATGCCGTCCACCGCCCTGATGTCCTCGAAGTTCTTCTCCAGCCGGTCAACGATTATGATGTCATCCACGGTGCCGTCCCCCATCGACGACCTGGATAGGTATCACTCACCGCCCGTGATTTAATCCTTTTCCAAATCGCATTGCAGGCTCAGTTAAACCAGCATCATGGTCCGCTCCATAGCAATGGCATTCTACCACTGTACGCTGGTGCCGTTCTCTCCGGACTATGTTCACATCGGCACGCTGGACATATCCCTGCACGCCTTAGCGCAGTTGCGGCAGGTCTCGGCGCAGGCGGACATCTGCCGGTCGTCGTCGAACTGTTCGCAGCTGGCCGCGCACTCGTCGCATATTTTAGCGCAAAGATCGCAGAAATCAGGCGAGAACTTCGAGCTCCTGATCATGCTCTGCACGCTCGTGCTGCAAATCTCCTCGCAATCGCGCATCATTTTCATGTGGCTGACCTCTGCGTGCTCTCCTCCCCTACTGAGGCAGTAGGTCATCGTCCCCAGGCAGGTCTCGTTGCACTCTCTGCATGCCTGGATGCACCCCTCCACGGTGTCGCTCCTCTCGCTCATTGTCATCTCGGCCATTGGGTCACCGTGAAGCCTCTGCCAAGTCGGAATATTAATAACGTTCACGCCTTCGATGCGGAGACCGAGGATGTTGCGGTTCCCATGCTCCCTCAAGTAATAAGCTCAGGGCCCTGACCGTGGTACGGGAGGTTGACGAAGTCTAACGATGATGCTGGCTCGATGATAGTCGGTCTCTCGCTCGATGTAGCTTCGACCTTTGTCGTAGAAATATTTAACTTATGGTCGATTAATTTCCTATGTACGCGAACGAATACCTTGCTCTTTGGCGTTAGACAATTTTTTGCTGTCAAGGTAGCGGTATCGCTGGTATAGTCGAGGCGCTTGGATAGGGTCCGAGCGACCTCACGATTGCGAGGGGGTTGGAGACATGGTAGAACGCATGCTCAGGGCATCGAAGGCCGCGGAACAACAAGATAGGGGAACGAACGTCCAGGCTGACGCATGGAGACTGGACGAGGATAGGGCTGATCTGATAATCTACAGGAAATTCAAGGACCACGTGGATAGGGTGATTACACGCTGAACGGAAGCCAGATTGAGGAGATGAGAGCGGTGACGGATGTGGCCGGCCCTGAACCGGCAAAGGAGACGATCCAATCTCTCGGATTGGGCAACCTCGAGGATTACGAGAGGGCCTGGAGGGAGTTCAATTGGGCGACTATGGATAAGGAGTTCGATTGGTCCAACGGCGGTGTCCACAACATCGCCGCGGAGGCCATGGATCGCCATGCTCGGAACTGGAGGAAGAACAAGATCGCACTGTACTCGATCACCGCCGGCGACAAGGTCAAGAAATTCACCTTCCGGGAGATGTCCCACATCACCACCCGACTGGCCAGCGGGTTGACGAAGCTCGGAGCGGTCAAGGGCGACCGCATCTTCGTATTCCTGGACCGGACCTCGGAGCTGTACATGTCGATGCTCGGTATCGTTAAAATGGGAGGCATCGCCGGCCCCCTGTTCTCTGCGCTGGGGCCGGAGGCGTTCAAGGACCGGGCCCTCGACTGCGGCGCCCGGTTTGTGATCACCTCTCCCTATCTGTACAAGCGGCTGGAGCCGATCATGGACGACTTGGTCGACGTTCAGAAGTTCATCATCGTCGGTGACAATTCGGACCTCGGCGAGCGAACGGTGAGCTTTGAGGACATACTCGCTTCCGGTGACCCATCGTTCCGAACCGTCGACATGGCCCCCAACGAGCCGTACATCATCCACTACACCTCGGGCTCGACCGGGAAACCGAAGGGCGTGCTGCTGGGACACCAGGCCATGGTGCAGCACCTTTTCACCTCTAAGAACGTCCTCGACCTCAGGGAGGATGACATTTATTGGTGCACCGCCGACCCCGGGTGGGTCACCGGCACCACCTACGGCATCTTCGGACCGTGGTGCCTTGGTACCTCGATCGTTTCCTACGAAGGCCGCTTCGATCCCAGGACCTGGTACGCGATCCTGCAGGACTACGGGATCACCGTCTGGTATACGGCTCCGACGGCCCTCAGGATGCTGATGAGGGCCGGTGACGATGCGGTGAAGGAGTATGATCTATCCTCCCTGCGCCACATCTGCTCGATCGGAGAGCCCCTCAACGCCGAGGTCGTGCGGTGGGGAATGAGGGTCCTGGACCGCCGCATCCATGATACGTGGTTCCAAACCGAGACCGGAGCGATTACGATATGCAACTATCCTTGCATGGCCATAAAGCCGGGGTCGATGGGTAAACCGATCCCGGGGGTCAAGGTCGGAATAGTCGACGAGGAGGGTAATGAGTTGCCACCGGGGCGAGAAGGCTTCCTGGCCATCCGGCCGGGCTGGCCGTCGATGATGCTGGGCATCTGGAGGAACACTCCCAAGTTCAAGGAGTACTTCCGCGTCCCCGGCTGGTACATCGCCGGGGACCAGGCATACAAGGACGAGGACGGCTACTTCTGGTTCCTGGGCCGAGCTGACGACGTCATCAAGACCTCCGGCGAGCGGCTCGGACCGTTCGAGGTCGAGTCGGCGCTCATCGAGCACCCCGCCGTCGCCGAGGCCGGGGTCATCGGAAAACCGGACGAGCTGCGGGGCGAGATCGTCAAGGCCTTCATCACCCTGCGCCCGGGGCACGCTCCCTCCGACCAACTGAAGGAGGACATCACCAAGTTCGTCAAGACTCGGCTGGCATACTACGCGTACCCGAGGGAGATCGAGTTCGTCGACACGCTGCCGAAGACGCGCAGCGGCAAGATCATGCGCCGGGTGCTCAAGGCCAAGGAGCTCGGTCAGCCGCTGGGGGACCTCTCCACGCTGGAGGATTGAGGGCAACTACCAAGCATCCGAGGGTCCCGGATGCAGGCCCGGACGGCCGATAGTAATATGCGGTCGTCCGGGAGTTTTTTCAAACGTCGCTCGATCGGTCAAATATCGAGGCCGAACGCCTCGGCAAATTCCTCCATCCGCCTGAACTCGACAATGAACTTCTGTCCCTCGTCAGTAATTGAGTAGAACGCACGCTCCCCCTCTTGCTCTTTATCGATGAGGCCCGACTCCTCCAACTGCTGCAGGTATTTGGAGAGGCGGTCATGCGAGAGATTGGATCGGTACAGTATGTGCGTGACCTTGGCCGGAGAGCTCTCCGATATCGCCCTCAGGATGTCAGCGAATATGCGGCCCTTTGAGCGGTACTTCTGAGGCCCCCTCATCCGCCCCTCCTCAGGCCATAGAGCACTGCGAAGAGCGAGATGAAGCCAGAGAGCTCGAACACTCGTCCGAAGACGTAGATAATGTCCTCGACCGGGCTGAACATGATCAAGATGTGACTGATCAGCAACAGGAGGAAACTGAACGTGACCATGATCGAGTAACGACTTCGTTTCACGACCAGATGAGCAAACTGAGCTATGACTATCGCCAGGAGAAGGATGACCAGGATTAGCTCCATCAGCGGCCCCAGGGTGAGCAATGTACTGCCATTGCCTCCGCCCCACATGCCCCCGCCTCCCCCTGCCCCACCGCCATTCCCTCCTGCCCCCATCACTCCCCCTCCAAGAGCGACTGTGGACTCCCTTAGGCGGCTGGCATAGGCAAAGATAAGGAAAGAGTATGCGAGCATGCTCATCCCATAATACGCCCAGAAGCCGACATCCGCTATGGAGAGCGGATCTGAAGGCGCCGTGAATGAGATCCCCAGGGCGTAGGTGTAACTGAGAGTGATCCCGTTGATGAACAATCCAACTGCCAACAGCAGGAATGCCAGGAATATTTTCTGCAATGTGCTGTCCTTGATCAATTGGTGGCCCTTCATGGCATACAGGGCGACGGCTAGGGCAACGAACGCGGTGATCAACTGAAAAAGCGCATCGTATGGCAGGAACCAGCGTGGCGGGAACATGAGGTCACACTAAATTCGTTTTATCTCCTGATATATATTGAATATTTGAATGAAGCGCATGATCTCCCGTAAAGACTCTAATGGCTCCGTGTCTCTTAACGATAGGTAAAACGGATCGCCGCGTCGCTCTCCCAAGCCAGGCTATAGAACTGATTTAATATTATCTTATAATTTGAATGAATCATCCATATGATTCTTTCCGACCTGAGATAAAACAAGACATCGATTTGCCGAACAGAGGCATTGAATGAAACCAACCTACAAGATGATGGTAATCGGCGCCGTAGGTGCGCTGATGGTAGCTGGACTGGCGATCGCCTTGCTCATCGATCAGAACGACGTTACGGCGGTCGGATCGGAGACCCCTGCGGTCTCCATTCAGAGCTACGGTTCCAACGTGGCCGGCGAAGCCGTTCAGGTGTCCACCGCCGTCGACGGGGAAAGCGTACCTCTCAGCGGGGTACAGGTCAACATATGCCGGATGAACATCACCTCTGACGGCGAGCATCTCACTTTCAGAGTGATGGAAATGACCACACTGATGACCGATGCGAACGGCAAGGCGATGTATAACTTCTCAGATGGCTCGAAGTACATGATATGCGCCGAGAACCAGCAAATGAGAGGCTTCACCAGCATGAACATGAACGATACGGAGGCCAACCTCTGTTATGCCCACCAGTGGCAATGGAACAATATGAACGGGCAGGCGTTCACCGAGCATGGTTACGGCCAAGACAGCTCGATAGGCTCGGGGTCCGGAGCGAACGAGAGCGTGACCAGGGATCCGACCCAGGGCCGGGTGATGGCTTAGAGCGGCTCTTACCAGTGATCTAGCCCCCTCCATTGAATCCCTTACATGAACGGGCCGGGAAGAAGGCCTCACTTCAGCCCCGCCCGGCGCCGTTCGTGGCCAAGGCTCAACGAACTAATGCACCAATCAATCGCCTTCGGCCTTTCCAGTACCTTCACCTTAACGTATTTAATCCCCCGACTTACTCACTTTCAGCATGGAAGACATCGATTCCAACGTGGGGTTCAGCATGACCTCTCCGTTGCCCTATGTGTTGGTGACTTCGGCGGACAAGGAAGGCAGAGCCAACGTCCTGGGTGTCTCCTGGGTCACCAAGCTTTCCTTCGACCCCTTCCTTATGGCAGTGTCCATCGGCCATACCCGGTACTCCCATGACCTCATCAAAAATAGCGGGGAGTTCGTCATCTGCTATCCTTCCGCCGAACAGAGCAAACAGGCCCTATACTGCGGCTTCCACTCCGGCCGGTGCGAGGATAAGTTCGCTCGGAGCGGCCTGGCGGCCACCCCTAGCAGGAAGGTCAAACCGCCGACGATCGAGGGGTGTACGGTCGCTTTCGAATGCAGGCTCTTCGATTCCCACGAGGTAGGGGACCACACGTTGTTCGTCGGAGAGGTGGTAGCGGTCACCGGCGATCCCGAGAGGCCTTATCATACCTTCGTGACCGTCGGCCAGAGGCCGATAGCTATGGGTCCGAAGGGGAATGTGAGATCATAGATCGGTGCCTCGTCTCCCGGCCGACCCTCGTCCGGCACATCGTTCACGGGCGGTCGTTATCATCTTAATTGAATGTGCCATTATCTTTAATAGCTACTATCGATATTAGTATCAAATAGTGAGGATTGAATGAACGAAGAACGATTGGCGTGGGACGAGCCGGCCAGCTTGCGAGATGGACACGAAGCCTCCCGCAAGGGGATGGACCTCAGCGAAAGGAACTGGTCCATCATAGCGGTGTCCCTGAGCCTAGTATACTTCCTGATCGGCGCTTCGATAATGATCCCGGTCGTGGAGACCACCACGGCGACCCTGGTGGGCGGGAACGCCGGCGATACCTCCTCCAGCATCACTCTGGTCTCTCCCAGCAATGGTGCCACCGTTTCCGGTAGCACCGCTACCCTGTCCTGGAACAGCTCCTCGGCTGCTTCCTACTTCGGACTGCGGGTCTCGGAGAGCAGCGACCTTACCGACCCCTATAACGTGACGACCAGGCAGAACAGCCTCGTGCTCAACGGGTTGGAGATCGGAACGACCTACTATTGGTCGGTCTGCCCGATCATCAATAACGCCTATGGGATATGGAGCGATGTCTGGTCCTTCACCGCAGGTAGCCCGTCAGGTTCCCCTACCCCTGTCGCTCCTCTGAACAACACAATCTACATCGACGAGATCCCAGTGCTAGCCTGGACCACCGTCACCGGCGCCAGCGCATACAGGGTCGAGATCTCCACCGACGCGAATTTCACTGATATCCTGACCTCGGCTGAAGTGAGCGGGACCAACTATACTGCGTCCGAGATGACCGACGTGAACACCACTTATTACTGGAGGGTAGCGGCCGAGACAGGCGATGGATGGACCGATTGGTCTCCCCAGAGGGCACTATTCGTGTCCCCACTTACCTACACGGTGACAAGGACGTGGACATTCTATGCCGACGACAGCACCTGGACGCTCAGTACCAACGTCTCCGCCGAGGATTACTGGGGTGCGAAGACCCTGCCCCGGGGGACCATGCACAGCGAACAGGAGTACGCCAATTACGTGACATACGACGAGGCGGTCAACGAGACGGCGGCTCAGCTCTCGGCCATGGCCGCAAGCAAAGGCTATGACGAGTATACCACTGCCTGCTTCGTCCTCTCCTTCGTCCAGAATATCCGTTACGACTCGGACCTCAACACCACCGGCGAGGAAGAATATCCGCGGTACCCGGTGGAGACGCTGGTGGACGGGGTGGGGGACTGCGAGGACACCTCCATCCTGTTCGCTTCCCTCATCCAGACTTCGTACTTTGGCCTCGACGCGGTACTGGTTAGTCTTTCCACGCCCAACAGCGACGTCGGCCACATGGCCGTGGGGCTGTACTTCGATCGGTCCGACCTGCCCAGTGAGGTCAGCTTCACTTACAACGGGACCAAATATACTCTATCTCAGGACCAGCTGCTCTCCTGGGAGGTCAGGACCTATCGATACGGTCAAAGCTACGGGTACTACTACTGCGAGTGTACCTCGGTGATGCCCATCGGCTGGCCAACGGAGGTCGAGAGCTGGTACTACACGCTGATCCCGTGCTGACGTAGGTCGGATAAAAACACTTATATCGAGGTCCCGATGGCGTGCCGTGAAGGTCCGCGTGGAGACCTACGGCTGCACCATGAACCAGGGCGAGGGAGCGGAGCTGGCCGAGAAGCTCGCCGCTCTGGGTCACGAGGTGGTGGACGACCCCCGGGACGCGGATCTGGTGGTTCTCAACACCTGCACGGTGATCAAGGAGACCGAGAACCGCATGCTCAAGCGCATGGCCGAGCTCAACGGGCAGCGCAAGAAAATCATCGTTGCCGGGTGCATGGCTTCGGTGCAAGCGGACGAGATCATCAAGCATGCGCCCAGCGCCATCATTATGGCTCCTCGGGACTATCCCTCGTTCTCGTCGGTGGTGGAGAGCGCCTTCGGGCGGGGCGAGGCGTCGCCCTTAGTGGTCCAGTCCTGCCCGGTGACCTCGGTGCTCCCGGTGGCTCAGGGGTGCATCGGCGCCTGCTCTTACTGCATCACCAGGTTCGCCCGAGGGACTCTGGCCAGCTATCCCGCCGACTCCCTCATCGCCGCCGCCAGGTCCGCGCTGCAGGCGGGGGCGCGGGAGCTTCTGGTAACCGCCCAGGACACCGCATGCTATGGCTTCGACCGGGGCACCGATCTCTCCGCCCTGCTGGACGGGATCACCGCCCTGCCAGGGGAGTTCATGGTGCGGGTGGGCATGATGAACCCCGATAACCTCGGCCGCATTATCGACCGCTTCCTCCCTTCGTGGACCTCGCCCAAGGTGTACCAGTTCACCCACCTGCCGGTGCAGAGCGGCAGCGCGGCGGTGCTGGAAGGAATGAACCGCGGTTACCGGCCGGAGGAGTTCACATCCCTGGTCGCCAGACTGAGGGCGGCCTCGCCGTCCATGACCCTGTCCACCGACATCATCACCGGCTTCCCCGGGGAAACTGAGGAGGACCACCGCGCCACCGTCGATTTGCTGAACGAGGTCCGCCCGGACACCGTCAACGTGACTCGGTTCTCCCCGCGCCAGGGGACCCCGGCGGCCAGAGCCCGCAATCAGGTGCCGGGCTGGGTGTCCAAAGAGCGCTCGCGAGAGCTGTCTCGCCTCAGATTCGAGATATCCTCGGCGGTCAACGCCGCCCTGGTGGGGAGGCGGGAGAAGGTCTTGGTGACCGAGGAGGGCAAGAGCGGCACCTCCATCGCCCGGACGGCGTCGTACAAGCCGGTGGTCCTGCCGGGGAAGCTGCCGCTGGGCACCTGGCTGGACGCGGAGGTCGTGTCCAGCGCCCCGACCCATCTATTCGGCAGGACCCTGTGACCTCAGGGTCGCCGACGGCTAGCCGAGGGTAAAGAGTGAAATATCTTTTCAATATACCTCAGGATGTCGGCCCGGACCCCGGTGCCGCCATAGCCCCGTAGTGTAGTGGTCAATCATGCCGGCCTTTGGAGCCAGCGACGGCAGTTCGAATCTGCCCGGGGCTACCTCTTCTCTCCAACCGATAACAGATCACCATCGTTCGTTGTGCACGAGCAATTCGATCTTCACCCTGGGCGGCTTGGTACCTTCCCTCATCGGCCTCCCGATCGGGATCAGGGTCAGGGGGCGGACGTGCTTCGGGAGTCCCAAAGTGTCAGCTACCTTTCTTTCGTCGAAGGCCCCGATCCAGCAACCCCCATACCCTCGGGCGGTGATGTACAGCAGCATGTTCTCCACCGAGGCCGAGACGTCCTGTATGGCGTACAGGTCCTTGCCTCGGGGGCCGTACTCGATTACCCGATCGAGGTTGGCGCAGCATACGATCATCACCGGTGCGTCCATCAGGAACTTGTGGCCGGGCGAGGCGTCCGCCAGCTTTGCCCTCATGCCTTCGTCTCGAACAACGACGAAGTCCCTGGCCTGGAGGTTCCCGGCCGAGGGTGCCTGATTGGCCATCAAGAGGGCGTTCTCAATGACATCCTCCGGTACCGGCTCGTCGGTGAACGCCCTGACGCTCCTTCTCTTCTCGAAGCATTCGATAATGTCCAGCACGACTCCCTCCCAGCTCGACTAGAGTATCGCATTGCAGACTATTAATCATTCTCTACATGTGGAATTGTAAGGGCGGCGCTGAAGGAAAGGTTTATAGGTGTAATGTTGATATTGTTGCAATGGTGATAATGGTGACGAATGATAATGGCACCAATGAACCGGAGCTTGATTCCAAATTCAGGAAGAATCTGCGGACTCAATTGCAAGAGCGGGAGGAGCGATTGCCATCGGAATATGAGAAGGCGGAACGGCAACGTGAGGCAGAAGAGTTCGAGGAGGCCATGTCCATGCCTTTCGTCCAGCCCGCATTGAAATGGCTGGGCGGCGTGATCGGTACGCTGCTGTTCACCTTCGGCCTCATTTGGTTCATGTCGTTCTTCGGCATTGTCTTGCCGTGGTACGCCGCCTTCTCGATCCTGCTGATGATCGCGGGCGGCGCCTTTATCGTGGCCGCGGCAACACGCAAAAGGAGGTGAACGAATGACTGATGTCACCATTCGAGGGATCGACGACGAGGTCTACGCTCGCTTCACCGCCGAGGCGAAGAAACGCGGCGTGGCCATCGGCGAACTGACCACTATGGTCATGCGGGCCCTGATCGACGAGACTAGCACCCGGACATATCACATCGGCGATCTGTCGGACCTCAGTGTCTCCAAGAAGGACCTGGACTCACTAGAGGGGACGGTCATCTTCTCGAATATCAAGACGTTGGAGTTCGAGGACAAGATCGACTGGGAGATCTTCGACCAGCATGTGGGGGCCATTGTGAAGGTCGGCCTAGTGAAGATACCGCCAGCCCTCACACGGTTCCAGGTTCTCACAAAGTGCCGTAACGTGGGCAAGGTAATCGAAATGAAATAGGCATAAGCTGGGCGGGGGGTTCGATGTGCGCGCCCCCATGCCAACCTATTTCTCCGGACCGATCATCTACTGTTCGTGAGCGTCGATTGCGAGATCGTTTTGGAGTACGAAACGGAGAGGGATGCCATCGCGGTGATGGAAGCGATATCCCCGGACAATGCCCCCTACGCCGAGGCGGAGCGGGATGGGATGAAGGTCATCATCCGCTCGCGCTCCGACACCTGCCCCCAGATGCTACACACCATGGAAGACCTCCTCGCATGCGTCAGGGTGGCCGAGGAGACGGTGCAGGCGTCGAAGTGATCAGAGCTTGATGCCCTCGCGGACCTTGACAGCGATCCCGGTGCGGAAGGAGAACATCTCGTCCCTGGTCAGCATGGTCCGCCCGAGCGCGACCAGCTCATCCTTCTGATCCACGACCAGGGCCTCGTCCATGGGGCGGAGTTCGGGGTCGCACTCGATCACGAACGCGTTGAACACGTTCTTGCCCTCACGGTTGAATGGTATGGAATCATCCTTGACCGTCACCCTGAGCCGGGGGGCGGGGAATCCGTTCTTGAGTCGCACTGCTCCCGGTGGGCGGAGAGTGAAAAAGCCATCGTTGGCGCGCATGGATAGGATGTGCTCCCCGTCCACAAGCACGTTCCTGATCTTGCCGGTGGTCTCCGATTTCTTGATCGTAACCCTGCCCTTCAGCAGTATGTCCGCCGCACCCTTGCCGAACTGGTAGTCGCATACCGCCCGCACCCTGGCGATGTCGATGTCGAATGATGGCTTCTTCCGGCACATCATCTCCAGGGTGTCGATCGTAGCTTGTCCATCCCACGCTACTCCGAGCGCATAGGGGTGCTCATGAGATAGGTGCTCCATCTGTTCCCTGATCCGCTCCTTGGTCTCCCGGTCCACGGGCTCGGGGAACAACGATTGGGCCACGGGATACATCTCGTCGAGCTCGATGGGCACGGCACCCACCGGCGAAGCGACGAAGAAGTGGGCATCGCACGATTCCAGCACATCGGCCATCTCTTTCTGGTAGTGCCTGGCGTACGGCTTCCCGGACTCCTCGAATGCTACCATGACCTCGGTGTCAGGGTACTTGTAACGCTCGAAGAACCTCTGCTCGTAGCGGAGGAACACCGGGCGATTCAGGGTCTCCGGACCGGTGTACAGCAGGCTGTTGTCTCGGCTCAAGGGCTCGAACTTCTCCAGATATCCCTTGTGCCTGGCCAGCCGGCGCAGGGCGCTGAGCAGGGCGGGATGGGCGCGGCAGCGCCTCTCCACCAGCTCCCACAGGTCCCCCTCGAGGATGGCCCGCTTGACCCGCTGCACTTCCTCCAGCGAGACCCACAGGTTGTGGCGGGCGATGAGCGCCGTGCGCTCCGCCGGCTTCATCGCCACGATCTCCTGGTAGGAATGGGACTGGCAGGCGGGGCAGTGGCAGTGCACTCCCTTCATGTCTACCAGGCTGGCGGTGCCCTCGGGGAACATGAACCGGTCGTCCCGGGCGAACTTGGCATAGGAGGCGGAATCGAACATGTCGCAGCCCAAGAGGGCGGCTAGGGCAAACACCATGGGGTGCCCAGCGCCGAACAGGTGGACCGGCCGGCTGGGGTCCAGCCCTTTCTTGGACGCCACGATGACGTCGACCAGCTCCGTGAACCTATATTGCTCCATGAGCGGCACCACTCCGCCGATGGGGTGCACATCCACATCCACGAGCGCCAGGCGGCGGGCGCAATCCTCACGCAGGTCCTCGAACACCGAGCCCTGCACCACGCCGGCGAGGAGCATGCCACCCTTCAGCTGAGCGGCCTCGATGGTCCGGTCCATGGTGACATCGACCGCGTGAGAGGTCTTCTCCTTGCTCCAGTCCGGCTCGGTAAAGATGTCCAGCACCGTACCGATGTCGGTGCCGATGTCCCGCTGGAAGTTGATGATGTCCTCGTTCTTGACCTCGACCTCACCGTACATGTGCGACTGGAAGGTGCCGGAGTCGGTCATGATGACCCCGGGGAAGTCGAGCATCTCGTGCAGACCGACCTCCTTGGCCCTGGCGTTGAGCTTGGGATCGTTCCTAATGATGTAGGAATTGGTGATAAGGGCCCGGAAGCCGAACACGTCGTGCAGTTCCCGGGGAGGGACGGTCACCAGGCGGGGGTTCACCACCGGCAGGAGCGCCGGCGTCTCCAGCTGCCCATGGGGGGTATCCAGCTTCCCGATCCTGGCCAGGCCGTCGCGCCTGATGAGCTCGAACATGTTCCAAGGGATGGCAGGTCGGTTAATAAGTCTTTAGCCATTCGTCATATCTGGCTGAGCTGGACAGGTACAATTCCAATCTAGGAATCTTGGTTCGGGGGTCCCGCTGATGGTGGTCCTCCGCCGGCGCGGCCGTGAACTCCTTGTGCCTTGCGCCCTGCATCCCGGCGTGATGTGCGATCTTAATAGGATCGTCTTCCTGTCGGAGTCATCGTCCTGCCTCGGATGCGGCTACGTGTTCCAAAGCGATTACGATGATCTTTTAGTGAAACCATTTACACAAGAAATCCCCAAAACCCCTCAGGCGGTAGCAAGGCTTGCCCGTCTTGCTGCCGTCAATACGGGGGGATGCTTCTGAACAATGGAGAGCTGGGAGATCAACTTCCCCCCGGAAGGCCCACAGCCACCGACCCCGGCTCTCCTTCCTCTCATCCGTTCGCTTCAGAGTTGGAAAAGTTCGCTCAACTTAAAGTAGCGATCGTTGACGTATCTAACTGTGCTGGGATCGAGGATATTCCGTTATCCTACAGGAATAAGAGCACCTCGATCCCTTCACACCCTACTAAATTTGAGTATTGCCCGCTAGTTGCAAGGAATGCCTTAAAACCAAGGCCTGGCGATCTGATAGCTGAGTGCCCATGTTATGCGGCGGTAGTCCCTCCCTATAGTCGCAAATGCTATTATGAGCCGCAATGCTGGAGGGGCTGGGCATCTCCTGGAATGGAACTCCAGATGAAAGAACTGGCGAAGGCGGCATTGGAGCTTACCAGGTACCGGATAAGTTGCTTCATCTCATACTTGAAGGGGACTAGGACGATTGGGAGGATCTCAAAGTGATCTCTCCCTTCGTCCGGGCTGATATCCTTTATCAAGAATACCTCGAAAAGAGGCATTACCTAACACTCCTCGATTCACAAGAGGAAAAGAATGAGAAGGGTTCATTCCCAACTCATTTTTACGAACGTTCGGGTGGCACTTTCGGCAAAATGGCCATCCAGATAGGAAACACGTACACAAGATGTCTCTATGTGTTGTGTTGTGTTGTTGTGTGCCTCTCTCTAAAGGAAGACCCTGTAGAGATTGGTACTGAAGACAAGAGCAGTTTGAGGATAGCCAGTATGTATTTTAGGTATTTTGATGGACCATTTTTTGTGTCCGTCATCTCCCCCTAATTTACCCCCTCGCTGCTTGCGTCGCGACAACGGTGCACTAGCGGTAGCGCTAGCATAGCAAGCTCTACAAATTAGCGCTCGCTGGCAAGGCACAGCCTCGCAAAAGGAGGCACACAGCACAACACAACACAACACAACACAACACACAAGGGTGGAATATGAACGAGTTCGACGTGAAACGAAGGGAAGCGGATATCGATGAGCTCCTTAGAGGCCTCGCAGATCTTGCCTTGGAGAGTGAGCATGGATCCTTCAGTTGGTCGGACATGCAAAAGATGCTCCGGAGCAGACCATTCTACTTGGAAGATCCGAGGACGCATCGCAATAAGCGCAGGATCCTCGAGGATTGCGGTTATATTAGAAAGGTCAATAAGTTCGGCTATAGGCTTTCTGATGAAGCATATTCAAGGGTCCGTAAGCTCAAGGGAGTTCCAGAAAATGCGATCGAGGTAGAGGAACCCGATTACAGCGTTCAAACGCGCGCCGCCGGCCGAGAGAGGTCACAGATCGTAGATGGTGATCTTTGATGGCCTATACTGCTTATGAGGATCTGATAAGGGATATCCATCAGCAGGAAGATGATGGACCAAGACCGAACGCGGCTGATAAAGGTCTCAATGAAGATGAGATACTAACAGCAAGGGAGATCGATGAACGCGAAGGTCCTGTTGCCGCTGCAAAGTTCAGAAAGGCTGTAAAGGATTCAAAGCTCGCAAAGCTGGATGTTATCCCACAGATAAATTTTGCAACATTGGGCACCATGGAAGAATTGGTCACTGGCCTAATGGATCTTGATGAGGATCAATTCCATGGAGGCGAAGTTAAAATTCAACCTTTTGTCATCCAGCGTGTTCGCGAAAGCCCTGGATTGAAAGCTCTTTTTGAGAGACAAGTTGAAAGCGAGGATCCAAAAAAGTCAGACTTCGCGAAGAAGCTTCTGACGGCAGTTAGCCAAACGAGGGTGGGGAGGACAATCGATGGCTGATGTTAGTCGCCGCGCATTCGAAAATGAATGGTATCAGCGGTGCTTAAAGTTCAAAGATTGGAAAGTATCAAGAGATCAGGGACAGAGAAAAGTCTGGCAATTGTGGTTTGAGAAGCTAAAAACGAAAGAACCACAGGCTGCAGAGATACTGTTGAATGAACTCCTGCGCTCCCAGTATATACAGAATGGAGAGGTCTGGCAGGGCACTTTTATAAACCCAAAGATCAGGTGATAAAATGCCGACATGCGAGCGAAAGCAAGAATTGTGGTGTGGGAAGAGAGCAAAAATCCTCAGTAATAACAACTGGAAGAACACAGCGGTCGAGATGCTTCAGCCGACACGCGAGAACGTCCTGAGAGCGGTCTGGAATCGCCTTCGCGTTGAGCCTAGGAACATACATCTTGATGAGATCATAGATGAGCTCGGCCTGTGTATTGGCGAGGACCTGACCTACGTTCGCATGGAGACGATGCTTCACCTCCAAGAACTCCAGGTCCCGGCCGAGGTCGTTCATGGCCGCGTCGTCTACTTCCCGGAGGTGTTCGCGGAATGAGCCCCAGAATACCGAACCCGAAGTACATGACCGAGCAGCATAAGGGCGTTATCATCAAGGAGTGCCTGAAGTCGCCGAACCGCTTGATCTGGGTCAAGCGTTACCGTCGCAACGTCCGGATGGTAAGAGGTTTCCTTCCTCTCCGCGCAAAGATGGAGCTTGAAATCTCCGGAAACCGCGTCGTGGTCGATCAAGCCGGGCATGTCGTCCTGAATCCGCAGGGCCAGCAGTTCCTCGAGGGATTCTGATGAATGAGAGGATCAATCCCTACAGGAAGGTCCAACGTCCATACTCGCTTAGGGGCAAGGCCCTAACTCCGAAGACCTTCTGGGCGCGCGTAAGCCTGATGGTCCTGGCCATCACCATGATGTCGATCGGCTTTTTCATGATCGCCGGGGTGATCTGATGAAGTTCAAGACCTCCCGGGAGGACCTGATCGCCTGGGCCATCAGGGATGATGAGGCCTACCATCGAATCCTGGTCACTTGGCCAGTGATCTATGTCTACTCGATGGTTATCTTCATGCTAGGCTTATTCGGCGTTATAATCCTTGCTTTCGCACCTTTCTGGACCGATGAAAACCCATTAGCAGGGATATCGAAGGCTGGACTCTCAGTAGCATCAATCTTTCTTGTGCTCGCAGGAAGCACACCGCTAACGATACTCCTTGCCCGAGTAAAAGACCGCATGGATAAGGAAAGGAAGGGGTCGGCATGAGTAATCTCGACCAATTCTTGAATCCCTCACCGAAGAACCGCCCGGTTAAGGTGGTAGACATCGCCGAGAGGGCCATAGATGCTAAGAGGACGGACCCTTACTCGGCGCCGACCTACGACGGCTTCCAGAACGCTTTCCGCGCAAAGTATGGTAAGATGCCGCGCGCTCCTGAGATCGAACACTACTACGAGCGCCACCCGGAGGTCTGGAAGGATCGCCATGGAGGAGGTAGCAAGAGATGATACCCTACCTATCGGAAACGGGCATCATGGCGCTAATGTACCTTTCGGATTTCCGCATATCCGACAGGTACTTGATGCCATTCGCGACATGCGTCCGGGGCATCTGTAATGGCCTGGGCATCAAAAACGGGTCAAACTTATACAAATCACTTACCTTGCTTGAAGCATCCGGGCTTCTCGAAAAATTCAGAGCTAATATATCCGACTGGCCCGTTCAAAAGAGATCATGCCAGCGATCAAAGATAATGTGCTATCAGCTGACGCCAGAAGGCCGTGAGTTGGCGATTGCCTTCAAGAAGATCTGGGGCGCGGAACTGGAGCACATGAAGGCTCGTGCCGAGAACATGACCAAGGACAATGTTCCTCAAGTGCAGACCATGGGGGCCGATGCATATGTGTCCTAAAACCGGGAGAAGGATGTTAAGTAAGCAGCTCAACTCGGTAATGCTGGCTTGTGATACGGAATGGACAATCGCCAGATGGGTTAGAGCCGATAGGAGCGACCCAATCCTAGCCAGCGCATTCAGACTTCTTCTTCCTGATCTGGACCAAAGTTGGAGGAAAGGCCGTAAATGTGCGACCTGTCAGCATTGGTGTGAGGATGATCTAGTCTGTACGGCTGAGAACCCAGGCATTTCGACTCCAGCATATCCTGGCTTCGATGAAGATGACTCTGGGATGATGAAGCCCCTGGAATGTTGGGATGTAAAGGAGTGGTCCGATTGAGTCCTAGTTATGATAGGATGGTAACAAAAAAGGAGGCGATGGGCATCATCACAACTAAGCTCGAGCGTTGGCCTCATCTTCTCGAAATGCCTGGACATTATGAGGTCATGTTCTCGGATGGAGACTGTCAGGACTTCTGGGCCAGAGATGAGAACGAAGCTAACCAATTAGCGCTCTTCCTTTGCAAGGATCACTTTTGGTTCGATGAATCGCGGTGCATCGAATACGATCTCTACATCTATGGGGACGATGAGGCCGCTGAGCGTTATCACGACCTGAGTTGGCAACACGCGCTCCAATTTTATTGGGAACGCAGCGAGACTCGTAGCCAGATGTTCGCTGATGAAATGAACGCTGACCTCCAGAGAATGCTTAGGGGGGAGTTTCCGTGACCTCTCATCCTTCTGATAGTAAGGCGTCAAAATTCGTTGATTGGTATCGCCCAAGATTGCCCTGGGTCGATGTAGATGAAAAGTTCGAAAGCGCGATCGATGCAGAGGAATATACCTTCACGAAGGGTAATGAGATTAGAAAGTCCCGAGGCCTCAAGGAAGTTCCCAAGGAGAAGCTAAGAACTAGATGGTCTGGTCATGGCCGCATCAGGGATTACTACTTCGGAAATGTGTGGTACGGATCGGTCGTGCGGGACATTGGCCCATACTATGACGTGAGGCGGTCCGAATGACCAACCGTCCTCAACTACCCAAGAAGGTGTAAATATGCCCTCAAAAAAGTCTATTTGCTTTACAGGTCCAGACGGACCATGCAAAGACATCAAAGGGTGTTGGTGTTTTTCATACTCTGCCCCTCCTGCGGTTAGAAGATACACCAGGGAATCATGCCAGGGATACCGTGGCGCGAACGAAAAGAAGAAGGAGGCGGTAGCATCCGACACACTTTAGGCGACTTCATGACTCCGCATCGTTGGAGGGGCTTCGAACTCTCAATGATGACCGGAGCTATTCTTTCCATTCTAGTAGCGGTCTATCTAACCCCTTTCGGTTGGACCGCTTGGACTGTTTTCGCGCTTGCGAACCTCGGACTCTCATGGAGAAATCATAGGGCGGTGATATCGTGAGCTTTCACACAATTTCAAATAAGATGCAAGAAAACGAGGAAAAGGGCTCGTTTAGGGGGGTCTAGATGCTCGAAAACCCCCTCGAAAAAACAAAGGTGACAAATTCCGAGGAGGACGAAGAGCTTAGAGAGGATCTAAAGGAAGAGGAGGAAGAGGAAGGCGAACGGGTCCGGGGCGGTCTAGTCCTCCCGAAGATTCTCACATACGACGAACAGGATAGGTTCCTCTTAGCGGTCGATGACATCGAGGACCTTATCGCTTGTCGGATAATGCTCTACGCCGGACTCCGGGTAAATGAAGCCACGAACGTACTTGTTAAGGACATTGACCCAAATCAACGCTCGGTGTTCGTGCGGCAAGGAAAGTTCTCGAAGGACAGGTATGCTCCGATCGACGTTTCGACCATCGCCCTGATACAATGTTACATTGCCGAAGAGAAGCTGAAGCCTGATAATAAACTCTTCAAGTGCTCGAAGAGAACCCTCCAACGTCATGTCACCGAAGTGATAGCTCCTCGTGCAGGTCTTTCAATGAATACTCACATGCTACGGCATACATGCGCGACCTGGCAGCTAGATAAAGGGATTCCCTTAGAAGTGGTGAAGAATAACCTTGGTCACGCATCCATCGAAGTTACTCAGATCTACCTACACCTTAACATTCGACAGAGGTCTAGAATATACTCCGACTGTACGAGGTTTGGCATATGATCGAGGATTTTATCACCGGTTTCGTCATCCTTCTGGGCTGTCTTGCCTTCGGGCTAATCCTGGCTGGCGAGATTCTTCTCTGGAAAAAGATACCAGGGTGGGGTTTCAATGCTCATCTTGCCAGGATGGCAGCTTTTCCAATTCTTATGTTAGGCGCGCCCCCATATTTGGGGGTAATATCGGATGAGAAGGAAGAGACACGACATTCGGAGGGAAAGGAATGAGAAAATTAACCTATTCTGACATGGCAGGAATGTACCTAATACTGGGCCTGGCATTAGTCATAAGCTCAACAATTCTGTTTTTTAATAGATTGATTGAATACAACTGGGCCATCGCATTACTGATAGGTGGATTAGCGGCTTTCTTTCTTTTCATGCGCTTTCAATCGAAAGCTATTGATGAGAAATTCCCGGAATGGGAGAAAGAGAGACTGAATACGAATGCCAAGGCCAAGGATGAGCGCATCCAAGAGATACAAGAGGCTCTAAGAAGGGAGGGTCTGAGCAAGGCCCCCCCTTTATCTCAGGCCAGCGTCGAGACACAGACCGAGCAGAAATGAATGAATTGAAGGAGATGGTTTATTGGCTCGATCATACAGACAGAGATTGGCGATCGGACTCACATTATGGGGGATCTGTGTCACTGCGATGTTCTCCTATGTCATTGTCGGTGCTCAAGATGCCGAGAACAATGATCAGCAGCTGGTCATTGTGATCGATCACGTGGAGAACGAATCGAACAACACTACCGCAACCTATCCTAGCTACTCTGATAACTATTCCGAATCAATATTCCCCACAGTTATAGGTTATAATTTCAATATATAAAGGATATAACCACCAATAATAAATTATAACTGTGGAGTATATTTACTACCATGCATCGCCGTTCAGCGCCCGCTTTAAAGATCAAGAAGTGGGGGAACTCAAAAGCACTAGCGCCACTGGTGGCTATCATTATCGTAATATTGCTCATTGGTGGAGCCTTTGGAGCATACTGTCTTCTGGCCAAGAGTTCCGATAGCTATTCGGTCGATGTATCTGATGGCAAAGTAAAGGTCGCGGTGGTCTACCTCTATTATGGAGTCAATAAGGATCCGGCCGCGATCAATGCTCTAAAGAACATAATGGAAACACCCATCGCTGGCGAATATTCCGTCCAGCAATTTTATGAAAAATACGGCGTGCATATGTCCTTTTCCTATTATGATTACAAAGTCACTCAGCTTTATGTCGATCAGCTAGATCCGAGCGACGGAAGCACTCAGATCGTCGACTCATTCGTACGCTACAATGAGGATAAATTCTCATCCATCTACGATTCCGCCGACCTTATTGTATGGGCCGTCCACGGACCACGCAACATGAATACTTATGGGGGGGCCAGGGTCGTCTTGGGCTTCTCCAACGATGGAGTTAGCTACTACATCACCGACCATTACTGGCGATGGTGTGCTGCCCATGAGATCGGTCATGCCTTCGGAGCGGTCGATCACTATCCAGTCTCAGGAACAGATCTCGGCGGAACTCACATCAATGATGCACATTGCATCATGAATAAGGGTGGCGATGGTAAATGCCACCTAACAACGGATACGATTTTCGGTGATGCCGATCTTCATCAAGAAGGATTCCTTCATCTCAATAAGATCTCCAAGGCCCCTCTGGGAATTTATATTGGCGAAGCGACCGAGGTAAGGAGTTGGTGGCCCTTCAAGGTGAACCCATGAGCCACAATCGGTTGGCTTCTTCTCTTGCCATCATACTCTGCTTAGTCCTCTTACTCTGTTCTATTCCGATGGACGTGCAGGCGGCAAGGATCGGAACCAGCGGCCACACGCTGACCGTCGATGGCTCCAAGCTATCGGATGAACTCTATGGGGTATGTGATACCACAGTCCTGCAGTTCGCCATATTGTCTTACATTGAGGACCAGGCTGTTTATCGTGGTAAGAACCAGAATTTTCCGGGACCCCAAGGAACCATCACCCAGAACGGCGACGCCGAGACCTTGTTTCATCAATATTTCGCTCTGTGCAATTACTATGGAATGAACCTGGTCCGCATCGGAGCCGGCGATAAGTGGGGATCGTCAATCCAGTATGATGCTTGGGCCAACCATCAGAGCGAATACTTCACCCTCCTGAAGACCATGGCAAGGCAAGCGGCCGATCATGGCGTGTGGATCTGCCTGGTAATGGCCGGGACCGCCGAGACTGATACCTTCACCTTCGGCGGGAGCGGATCGGCCTTCGATACCTCCTCGAGCGCCTACTCTGGCTACATCACCTATGTTAAGTCGACCATAAGCGCCGTCAAGGGAGAGGACGGCATCGGGATGTTCGATCTCTGGAATGAGCCGGATTACGACGCCATTTACTACTCCTACTGGGCATCCCACAACGGTAAGAATGGCATAAACTCCTGGGAGAAGGCGGTATGCTCGGCAACCAAGATCTCAGGAGCGCAGCCCCGCACCATGGGCGTTGCCGGCCAGGGTGCCATGTTCGGATGGGGTCAGAGCGACTTCGACCTAGCCACAGGAAAGGTTGGATGGGAGATCGCTTCTCGTCATTACTATGCGACCGCGACCGATGAGTATCTGTTCGCCGATCCAGAGGCTTGGGCCGAGAACGATGGCATTCCTCTCTACTGGTCAGAGCTAGGCTACAATGCCGGAAACACTTACGTTCGCTGGACCTATGCCGAGTCGAGGATCTTCGCCAATGGGGGGCAGGCCATAACTTCCATGGTCATGAACCCGATGAACAACTACCCCTACACCGGAGGATCACTTCTCGATGCTCAGCACATCACCCCGGGGAACGGTAGCGGCGGGAGCGGCGCTGGCGCGATCGTCAACAGCATCCCGAACCTGTACAACATAGGAGCGGCCGGAGAGGTCCCTTACTATCTCATGGCCGGAGGAATTGCCGTAGCAATGATAGGAACCTATAAGCGGCGCTCCAGGGTGCTAGCTCTGGGCGTCGTCCTTACAGGTTTCGCCGCGCTCATGCTAGCGACCAAGTTCGGGATCTTGGCGGTGAGCGCTTGAAAAAGGCACCTTCGGAGGCACTTTCCATCATGATCATGGATAATAATCAGGAAGTGCCCAGGATCGAGCTGAAAATACAGAAAAAATCCCAGACTTACGAGCCAAAAAAGTGCTTCGGTCACCATGCCACAGGCTCTCGCTACTGCCTAGCCTGCGGACATGACAGAATATGCGCTCAAGCCCTCATCATGACCTTCTCGATCGAGATAAAGAGGGCATCGATCAACATCAGGGACATTAAAAAGATGGAAGGGTAAGGGGTTTAATTTGGGTCGGATCATGCTATAACGCCCCCATAGAGCATGAACACGATCATCACGATGGAGACCGTGGTGATCAGTAGCCCTCCCCAGATCTTCGAGATGCTGCCATACTTCAGATAGTCCATAACGGTGAACGCGGCTACGACCAGGATGGCCGCGAGACCGATGAACTGGCCGGTTATGGGGAAGCCTCCGGGCAGGATCATCAGCGGCTCGGTGATGCTCCAGCCGCTTCCCTGCGCGTAGTCCATCTTGAAATACACGTCATAGGCCTGCACCGCTCCGGTCGCGACCATGGCGTGATTGATGGTCACGATGTTCCCGCTGACATAATACTCGGTGGGGTCCAGCTGGCGGTTATTGGTGGCGTCGACCACTACCACGCTGGCGCTCTTGATGTATTGGGAGCCGGTGATGTCGAGCTTTATGTTAAGCAGGCCCTCGTAGGTAGCGCTGTAGTTCGATGTCCAGGAAGCATGGCAGTGCTGATACTCGGTGCCCTCGAAGGTCGTATCATCGGCTATGTCGACGTAGATCATCGGGACGCTCTGCCCGCTGGTGGTGTTGCTGTCATAGCAGGTTATCTGGAACGTCCTCGAGGCTCCGGCTAAAAGGCTGTCGAAGTGGAACCTTATCCCGGCCGTGGTCACGTCATAATTCAGTCCGGCGACCAGGGTTACATCGTTATCCACGTCGTAGACCTTGACCGAGCTGAGATCGACGGAACGGTTCTCCGGCCATCCCACGAACCAGTTAAGGTCCTTGAGGTCCTGGGCCATCGTGTCATTGATCGAGAGCGTCACATCATACTTCTTCTGGGTAGTGAAGAACTGCCAGTAGAACAGCGTCTCCGAACGGAACTCGGTCACCCTCTGCGCGGTGATCGGGGCGCTGGACTCGATGGTAACGTTCTGACCGGCCAGAGTGATGGAGCTGGGCAGGTTCGCCGCCGTATAGATCGAGGTGCCGGCGGTATCGTTCACCCAGATGGACGTAGCGTACTGTCCGGAGATGTAGACCTTATCGCTGATGATCGTGTACGTAGTGCCGGCGACATTGGGATAAGGCAGGCCGAGAGCGATGCTGGTCCCGGTGCCGTCCTGCTCTCTCGTAGCGGTCAACACGCTCCATGGATGGATGTACTCTACCGCCTCCGTAGGCACCGAGGGCATGTTCTCGCGTATGAAGACCATATCTGGGGTCACAGCGGCAGTTATGACCTGCTGTAGAGCCATGACGCCGGCGACATCGCTGATGACCCGGCTTATGGTGGTGCCGTTCAACATCAGGAACTCGGCATCAGAGATCGTGAGGTTGAAGTATTGACTGGTAGCGGCCACTGCGGCCGGGTAGTTCGTAACTACCACGGTATAAGCGCCTGGACGCAGGAACCGCTCTACGGTCTCCTGGGGAGCAAGATAGAAGCTCAGGGGATCGCCGGTATTGTTGTAGTAGATCCTGAACCGCGCGAAATCGTCCTGCTGGTTATAGCTCTTGAAGCTGTAGATGTCCAGCGGTATGCTGATGTACTTGACATCAGCGCTGGCCACGAAGCTCTGTGTCGCTATCACGTTCCCGAAGTAATCCAGCACGGCGATGGTGTAGCTAGGACCGTATGGCACCAGGAAGTTCGCATCGACGATCTCCTGCGCCGCCGAAGCATTGTACGTCAATCCGAGACAATACCTCATATGGAATGTCTCAAAGGCCAGACCCTCCCCTGTGCTCGATACGTAGGTGCCGACATGGATCGTGCTCATGGAAGTCCTTGGAACGCTCACATAAACGCGATAGGTAGCTGGAGACACCACTCCGGTAAGCTTGATCACTGTCGCGTTATCGGTGACGCTCGTAGCCTGGGGAGTTGATGCTAGCAGCGCCCAGGATGAGCTTCCTTTGGCTATCGTGACGTTATTAACTCCGGTCCAGGTGTCGAACTCGAAGAGGTAGGTATCATGGGTGCTGTTATAGGCGCTCACGATCGGCGGTATGGATGACCCATACTGACCGCCCCCCGACAACTGGTAAGTTAGGGATCCAACGAAATGATAAGTTATGGAGAGATAGGACCTGTAGGTTACTTCGGCCTCTGATGTATGGATCCCAGCAGAATTCCAGAAGGTCTTCTCATTCACCATGGCCATCTCGATACCCAGCATGGAGGATGTGATGGATGATGAGGATATGTCGATCGAGGTCCATCCAGAGGTCCCGGACATCACAGCGGTTCCGAGATAAGTGCCGTTGGTAACTCCCTGCCCCCAGTCCGAGAGATCCAGAGTCGAGCCCAGATTGCCAGAATATACCGCCATGCTCTTGGTGCCTGAAACGCTGGCGAAGTGCAGATTAAGCGTCGCCGAATCTACAACCGCTCCCGATGGCACTATTGAGGTCAGATCGAAGAAGAAATAGCCTCTACCATAGAAATCGGCTGTGAACGGCCCCAGGTTCATCCTGGTGCCTGTAGTGTAGAATTCGAAAGGAACATCAGTAGTATAGTTGGTGCCTATCGCTCCATCCTGCGAAGTGCTGTAAACTATGGTGGTAGAGCTGGCGCTGGCTTGCTGCGTTCCCGGGCCGATGATCAGGAGCGAAGAGGCCATGAGGAGGGCGACCAGGGCGATCGCTATGCTCTTCCTCACGCCATCACCCCATGACCACGAAATACCAGACAGAGCAGGCAATTCCCATGAGTAGGATGCAGATTCGTGCATCCGTGATTTTTGAGGCAACTGAAAACCCAATGCAGAGGCCAAAGATGAGCCAGGACCATGAGTAGACCGATGCCATGAAGGTATCCTGCAGGAGATCGGCATGATGCAGGTACACGCTGATGCTGCACACCGTTATCACGGCATATGATATTAGGGCCAGCCATCCGATGTTGAGGATGAAAGCGCCATTGTCGGATCCAAGTCTCTTCATATCAATGCACCTCCTACGATGATGATGGAGATGGCCACGATGCCAACCGCTATCAGGTAAAGGACCATCTGATTGAATCGTCCGCGAAGTCCAGAGTAGCGAGCATAGGCGAACATCAGAACAGCGCCGGCCACGACCACCAAGGCGACCATATAGAGCGCCTGGGTAAGCTTCTCCATGACCGCATTATCGATGTTGGCGACGGTCTGCGGATCGCCTACGGATATCTCCATGCTCTTGGCGCTGGCAGTGCCATCGGTAAGACGGACCCAGCATGTGATCAGGTACTTTCCCGGCTGGTCATAGGTGTGAACCGGGGTCATATCCCTCGAGCCGTTTCCATCGCCGAAGTTCCACTGTATGCGATCGATGCTCCCCTTCGCGCTGTCGTTCATGGCGAAATCGAAGCTGACGCGGTAGTTCAGACCCTCAGTATAGAGGATGGTGATCTCGTGATCCCAAGGGGCAGAGGTCACATGGAGAGTGTAGTTCTGGTATGCGATCCCGCCATGACCATCGTTGGCGATGATCGAGATCTGCGTATCGTTCACGTCGGTTATGTGCGCCCTCAATACCCCGCTGTCCGGCTCTATCCAGAAGTCCATCGATGTGCTGCTGGTGGTGAAGGAATAGGTTACTCCAAGCCCCTCCTCATTGGTCTGGGCATCGAAGAGATAAGTATTTCCGTAGCTCCAGCTGTCGATGGGGTCGACGGTGAAGACCGGCGCCACATTGGTTACATTCATGGTGTAGAGCTGGTGGACGGTCGAGACCCCATTGGTGAAGGATACATCGACGTTGACCGAACCGACATCGCCGGCGTTGGGAGTTCCGACCAGCTTTGAGCCATCCCAGGTGAGCCATGAGGCTGAGCTGGTAGCGTTGAACGTCCCTACCTGGTTGGCGGTCGGAGTGTAGGAATAGGCCGCATCCTGAGCCACGTTATAGGTAGGGGTGCTGGTGATCTGGTTCTCGTATCCGGCCGGGACGGTCAGATTATGGCCGTTCTTATTGATCGTGCCATTGAGATGGAAGGCATGGGTGACCACCACATCGCTCTGCAGGGTCACGGAAGCGCCGGCTGCTACGGTGAGATCATAGAAGGTCTGGGCGGCAGCGGTCTTGACCGTGGCGCTGGTCCCGGTGAAGATGAGCTTGGAGCTTTCCGGCGTCCAGGTACCGGCGCTGGTATCCCAGTTGCCGCTATCGGTGATGGTCCCGGTACCGCCCATCATGACCGCTCTTACGGTTACTGAAACTCCCGTACAGCTGATGTCCTTATCATTGACATCCAGGGTTGCGGTCCTCGAGGCATGGCTCGAATCCACTCCTAAGGTACTCCCCATGACCGCATTCGCCGAGAGCGAGGCGGTATAGGAACTGGAAGTGAAGGAAGGCGCGTTGAAGCGTATCGGCGCGTTGATGACCCCTAGATTCACGTTGTAGTTTGCGGTGACGTAGAAGACCACGCCACCCGGACCATTGATGGTACCCTGGTTGTCGAAGGTTCCTCCGGTATTGAGGATAAAGTTCTTCGTGGCAATGATGCTGATGCTGGCTCCGGACGCGACATGCAGGGTCTTGTAACCGCAGGTCTGCTGTAATCGAATGGCGCCGTTGACCGTCAGGGAGGTCCAGGTAGCGCCGGAATTGAGATCGACGCCGACCCCGTTGATGGTCAGGTAACCATTGTTGCCGATAGTGCCACGGTGCCTCAGCTGATTATCGCAGATGTTGGTGTAAGCGGCCGTGCTGCTCGGAGTGTAGACCCCTCCGGCCATGTTCATGCTCCGATAGTGAAGCGCGACCGACCCCTGGATCAGAGAGCCAGTATAATCGATCGTGCCATAGATGTCGCCGAGAGTGATGGCAGTATCGAAGGTGATATTCTTGTTGGATCTGTAAGAGAGCAGTATGTTCTTGCCGGTGGTTGGAACTACGCCATCGGCCCAATTGGCAGCGTTGGAGAAGACGCCATCGGCGGTCGCTACCCACTCGCATATATCGGTAGTGCCAATGCTGCTCAGGTCCCTGAACCTGAGAGCCTGCAGGCCGTTGGCGGTCTCCTTGGCTATCACGGCATCGGAGAGCTGGGTTACTGTGTACGATGTGCCGTCGATGACCCCCCCGGCCAGGACCTGATGATAGATGAAGCATATCGATGAGTTGGTGGCGATGGCACGATCCAGCTCAGCATTGACATCGGTGATGGTGGTTGGGAATACTACGCCGACATTGCGGACCGATGAGGTGAAGTGGTTCTGGTAGATCTCATAATCATTGGCGGTCCTCATCCTCTCATAGTAAGTGGCAGCAGTAGCGCGTATGGCTGCGTTATTGCCCCCGAAAGGGTAGGCCAGAGAGACCACGTTCAGCCCGAGTGCCGTTAGAGCGGCCTTGGAGTCGGCCATCTCCGCTGTATAAGTCTCGGCTGATTGATTGGTGAAGTCGGTATGGGTCTTGCCGTGGCTTCCGATCTCCCATCCTGCATCTTGCATCTCGATGAGTTCAGAAGCGGTCAGGCGCCCATCCATCCCGACAAAATCAGAAGGCATGTAAACGGTTGCAGGAATTCCATATGATGACAGCGTTCCAAATGCATTATCATATTCTCCCTGAGTGCCATCATCGAAGGTGATGCAAAGGTAACCACCATGTGCCGTGGTTGCGCTGGCATTCCCCATGGGAGAGATCCCGCTGGGAGCGACCATCAAGCAAGCGAAACCTGACAGCAATAGAACTGCCAGGATGGTTAGAGCGAATGTTCTGGAAAAGTTCATTTCCCCACCCCTAGAAAAGTATATCGTCTAGGTAGGATTAAAATGAAAGGGGTTTGAGAGGCATGATCCGAGATCATAGCCTCCGCTCCTTTGGTATCGGAGGATCCTTTCCCGAATGCTTCTCGGCATGTTGTTCCTGGATCTTCCTTACTTCCCGCTGACGGTCCGGGAGATCGAACCGCGCGATCTCCTTTTCGCGCTCCTTGAAGTAGGCCATGCCGACCTCAGATACCACCTGCGCTCATTCCGGTGATCGAGGCCGAGACATAGCCGCTATCCCAGCTGCTAGCGCTGATCAGGATGTCCGCGTTATAGTAGTTGTAGCTCTGCTGGCCATCCGGAGTCGTGCCGTAGACCTCCAGCTTCACCTTTATCATCGAACCATCGACGTAATCCCCGCTGAGGATCGAAGTGCTAACGGAGTCGCTGAAGTAACAGAACCTATCCGAATCATCCGAGGCCTTTGTATCCTGGTTAAGGCTGACGGTCGCACCATTGCCCAGGCCGCTGGTCTGGGTGACGGTGAAGGATGAGGTCGACTTATCCTTTCCCAGCATCTTGTAGGCGCTGGTAAGGTGATTCGGAGAGACACCTGGAGCATCGCGCTGGGTAGCACCAGAGAGCCCGGTGAAGGTCGCTGATACCTTAGTAAACTGGGCATTATTGCTGGTCAGCTGGGCATTGACCACGCCCCAGATCTGATAGTTGACGCCGGTGAACCACAGCTTAGAGGTGGATGCAGAGTACGAAAGCGGTTCGAACTGAACTCCCCTGATGCCCTGCCCGAAAGCCAGCATCATCGCTTCTCCTGGAGTAGCATCACCGATGGGAACATCAGCGGTCATGATATTGCCGCTACCATCGGCGATATAGATGGTCGCGGTGGCCTGGACCGATTCATCTTTCCCGTTGAGATCATCCCATGCATCGCTGGCCCCCTTGGTCAATGCGGGACCTAGGATAGCGAAACCAAGGATGGCGATCGCCAGAATGGCGCCAATTACTAGGAAGAGTCGCTTCATTTCGTCACCTGCACAGTCTTGGATAGGGAGCTCACAACATTGCCATCGCCATCGAAGAGCGTCACCAGAACAGTGTATGGGCCTTCGTAGCGAATCCCGGGAGAGCCAGGCATGGAGACATCAACATTCTTGCTTTGTAAGGCTCCAACGTGCTGTTCTCCAGTTGCGGTATATGTCTTTGAATAACCCGCCTCAGCCGGAGACGTGACTTTGTATGTCACCTTGTACTTCGCATCATGCGCCGTGAACCAGTCGGCCAGCTTTCCGAAGCCATCGAAGATGGTCATGCTCTCGCTTGACGGATCGGAGTTCCAGGTAACGTCGATCGAGTTGAGTCCGTAGATCACGTGGTTGTCGTACTGCGAGTTATCGAACTTGCAGTGAGCAACTACGGTGAAGTAGGCGAAGATCGGCGCCGAGGTGCTGTTGTCTCCAGGCTTATATGGCGTATCGTCATCCGGATTGCCGGTCAGAACATCACCGGCAATGACGTACATGGTCAGCCCAGCGATGATGACTATCATGATCACGATGAGGGCCGAGACCGCCAGCCCCATCGCTCCTTTCCTGTCTTTCATCCTCTTTGGTATCATCACATCACTCCCGCTGCCATTAGAAGCCCGAAGATGGTGACCCCGAAGCCGACTATGTACTGGCCCCAGATGCCTCCAGGGACGGGGATCTTCCTTGCCACGATCGCGAGCCCAGCCACAGCGATGAAAAGTCCGACCACGACGAGTATTATCATCGACATCATGTGGTCAGTCTGGCTCTGGACCGCGCCTTCGAACCAGCTTATCGGCCAGATGCTCATATTATCCCCTTGGAGATGATCCAGGCGACTATGATCAGTCCAATGCTGATGATCATCCTCATTTGCCAGCCGGGTGTCGGGACTATGCCGATCAGCACCAGGAAGGCCACCAGGATGAGGATGGCGGGAATGAATATCCCGATCAGCGCCCCTATTATCGCAGCCGATAGGATGGCCACTCCGAAGAAGGCCAGACCTACCCATGAGAAGATGGCTCCCAGCACCAAGAGTACAATCAGGAGCTTTGAGCTTCCGAGTAACGACATTGCAGAACTCATGTCAGAGACCTCCGATGAGTGACCACATGCCGGCAACGACCAGGTTGTAAGCGCAGTGGGATCCTATTGTGGCGCCGAGCCCCCATCGGCTGTAAGCCAGCGCCCAGATCAGTCCTATGATGAACGCTATCAGTATCGAGGTCCACGAGCCCGCGTAGGCCGTATAATGGAAGAGCGCGAAGGTCGCCGAGGCTATCAGCATCGGGGTGAACTTCCAGGACCTCGGGAACTTCATCCTCAACCATGAAGGAACGGCGAACCGGAAGGCCAGTTCCTCGCTCGGAGCCACGAACAATACCTGCGTCGCTATCACGCTGGTCGCTTCCAGCGGATTCAGGGTTCCTAGCGTGGTGCCTAAAACTACGCGGAAGAGGTAGAGCGTGACCACGGTGGTAAGGGTGAACGCGATGGTGCCATACCACATGATGTCGACCAGCCGGACGCCCCGAATGAGGTCCGGGAGCCGCTTCCCGTAGTACGTCAGGAGAACCGGGATCAGCATGTAGGTTATCGCTACATTCCAGTCCAGGTCTGGCAGGTAGATCCTGAGCGGTATCAGAGCGACCAGCTGGGCTACCGATAGGACAAACGCGAACTCCGAGTTTGCCACTCTCGTTAGTACCTTCACACCCTGGTCGCTCATGCATACGTCTCCCTCGTTTGAAAAAGAGTTAGAGGGAAGGGGTTTATGCCACGGTGGCCAGGATCGCGTGGATGGTGAACTGCTCACCGGCCAGGGTGAAGGTCACGTCCTGGGTCTCGTAGTGGGCCATCGCGTCCACGGCATCAGCGTTGAAGGTGACGGTCAGGGTCACATTGACGCTATCGCCGGCAGGCACGAGCACGGAGACATCAGGGTGAACGGTGGCGCCAGAGGCCTTGGTCCAGACGAACTGGTAGGAGTTGTCGGAGTTCTGGGCCAGGATGGGCTCAGGAGAGGCGCCGGTCACATCGACCATGGCCACGTTGCCGAGGGTACCGAGAGCGCTGGCATCGGTGGTCAGAGCATCGGACCTGGTGAGGGCGAAGACGCCGGTAATGGAGCCAGTCCCGCCAACGAAGGCCTTGTTGGTCAGGTTGTAGTTCATGGCGACCGTGATCACGTGGGTCTCAGAATCATAGGTCTGCCAGGCCTGGGACTCGGTGTAGCCGATGTCGTAGGTCGCGGTTTCGATCGTGGCCTGGGGAGTGCCGCTAGTGCCGATGAGTCCAACATAAGCCCCAGCGCCAATGAGGACCATTATTCCGCCGATTACCTTGATCCACGAGCCGTACTTCTTGGGGATACCGAACCCGATCCACCCGATAAGGAAGACGACTACGCCAAGGAAGAGCATCGCTCCGGCGGTCAAACCGAACAAGAGATCCATTTTCTTTCACTATCCCGCTCCCCGACGGAGAGCATTCGTTGGGCGGGGGAGCGAACTCCCTTAGTATATAATACTTGCTTTATTTTTTAATGACTTATGGTGAAAATTAAAGGAAGTACCGCAAAACACTTATACACTATAGCCTAAGTGCCTATAATTTAAAATAGTTAATTATTTGCTGTACTATTCATGACTTTTAATAGCCCCCAGGGTTTTGAAGAGGCACCATCCTTCCATTATCGAATGCAATGGGACCCCAGGGCGATCAAACAGATGCGGGTCTTCCAGAGCAATTTCGAGCTGAAGGATTCAGATTCGCTCATTCTCTTTCATGCCTTGATCCCGGAGGCATTAAAATTGTACGGCGGTCCTTTGGGCCAGCTCCAGCATCTATCGGAAGTTAGCCAGAACCTCATCACAACCCTTGGTAGCGTGAAGTATGAGGCCGACATCAGAAAGGATGATTGGGCGCTAATAAGGGATTTCTTCGAGAAGATGAGCGATTATTGTCTGATCTTATCTAGTAATCCCATGGCTACGCTTCAGGCCTTTTTGATCGTGGAGGGTGAGAAGAGATGAAGCGCTCTCTGATCGCCTTGATGGCCATTGCTCTCGCTGTAGTATTTGTCACGCCGCCAGCATCGGCCGCTACCGGAACTTATAGCTTCAGCGTCCAGCCTACTCCAGACTTCGCCTTCATCGGCGATAACGTGTCCTTCGCCATCAGCGGTACACCGATGAGCTATGTTTTCGTTACCTTGACTTCCGGAGACAATTCTAGCCAGGGCATCGAGATCGGGGAGGAGTTCGCGCAGCTTGACCCAAGAGGATTGGCCACGGTGAATATTACCATCCCGATCAGCGCGGTTGCCGGAACCTACTACGCTTCAGTCTCCCTGGATGGTACAGAGGTCGCTAATTGCACCATCAGCGTCCTATTCGATTATGAGACTTGGAGCAAGGCCAAGATAGCGGCATTGGAGGCCGAGTATCAGAGACAGCAGAATATCACCCTGGAGTATGCCAAGCAGGTTGCCTTGCTGAATGACAATCTTGAGCAGATCAAGTGGTTCGGCCTGATGACCTTATTCTTCGCAGGCGGAACAATGGCGTATGTCTGGGTGAACCGGAAGGATTGGCGCAACTGGAACTGGTCGGCGATGAAGAGAGCTCAGGGCCTCGAGTCCTCGATCAAGGCGACATGGTACCTGTTAATGAACCCACCTCCGGATGGTGAGATGACCTTCCTTCATGATGGCATGAAGGCTAAGATGGAGCGGTTAAGGGCTCAGCTGCTCAAGGAAGGAAAGCCGGTCGACAATGGATATGTGGTAGTGCCGAGTCCGGACCCAGCGCAGAAGGGTGTGGTTCTTCCCCTTAATCCGATCGAGATCAAGAAGGACGTAGGAGAGAGCGAGATCAAGGCTCCAAAGAAAAAGGTGGTTGAGGATGCAATTGAGGAGGTCGAAGTTCAGGAGCCGACCAAGCCAGGATTATTGAAGCGGCTTCTTTCCCGACCTCCGCCGAGGCCGAGACCCCAGAGACCGCAGAGAAAGCCATTGTTCCGAGAGGATCCTATGAATGATGATCATGTGAGCGTCAAGGAGCTTGAGGTTGAGGAGGAGATCGAAGAGGCGAAGGAAGAGGTGAAGCCTAAGCCCAAGGTCACCAAGCCCAAGGAGACGAAGAAGTCAGCTGCGCCACGTAAGCGCGCGCCGGCCAAGCCTAAGAAGCCTATTGAGCAGGAGGGTGGGCAATGAGGAACTGGACCGCTCTATTGCTGATCGGCCTTGGAATGCTAGGGCTATTCATCATAACTTTCATCTTCCCGTACCCGAAGACTCAGGTATCCAGTCTTCTCTTCCTTGGAATGATCGCTCTCATCTTCATCCTATTCGGCCTGTGGGGCCTGGAGGTTGCGAGAAAACATAGCTGCCATGCCGAGGCCTTCGGAATTCATACCTCGATATGCACAGATCAGCCTATGGCGAGTGTAGAACTTCCAGGTGCAAAGGATGAGGACCCTCATACCTTTCATTTATTCCTGGCCAATGGGTGCCAGGGTCCGTATTATATCAAGGGAGGGAAGAAACATGGCTGCCTAGTGGTCCGCGACGATTGCTTGGTCACCATACCAGGAGAGGAGACCAATGTCTGGATATTTTCATCTCCCGATTGGTACAAGATGAATGTCCGGCCGGGAGGGAAGTACAAGCCTTTCGAATGGCTCCCGGAGCAAATCAAGACCATGGTGCAGAGCGTAGCCTTCGATCCGGAAGGGCCGATTGCGGTGTTCTGGGCGCCACATGAGAACCGGAAGAAGCTGACCGCCATTCAGAAGGAAGAGAAGTATTTCAGATCCTTATGGGAGCAGGCCAATTCCACGATCTCATCCCTACAGAAGCAACTTGACTCGATCAATAAGGGAAGCATCTATCAGGCTGGCGCGCACGAACGTGCGATGCTCGCTAGTAGAGGTACTAGCGTGGAACGAAAGCGCTGGGATGCTCCAAGAGAAGAGGAAGAGGGGGTTGAGGAAAGATGAAAGCTGGCAATCAGCCTCAATCCGTCTTACCTTTCCCTACTATCCAGACGGCTCAGGAAAGTTCCACTTTCCTAAGATACATGCAAGTGCTGGCGGCGATGAGTCATGATGATTTTAATTTTGATGCAACTAAAGCTATGATCATGACTAGCCACATATGGATCGCCGAATCCAAGAGTGAACAGGAACTCAACCATCGCTGTACGATGTCGACCTCCTTTATCATGTCGGTTTTAGCTCCTCTGGTTCTTGGAAATGAAGAGAAGCATCCAGAGTGGCGCCGATTATTCGATGAGATCGAAGATATGATGAATGCTTGCAACATCGTTACTGTTGGATCGGACCAAGCAGGAGTCAATGATTCAAGAGAAATGAAGGTCTTCGGCTATGTATCAAGCAGAGAGAATAAAGAAGAAAAGGCAAGCTTGAGCGAGGTCAAGAATAGTGAATTGGTGTGCAATATCCAAGACTATGCCGTGGCCCTTGATGCTCAAAAAGAGAATGGCTATAGAAGTATCAATTGCACCGCCAGGCAGCTCTATTACAAGGTTATGAAGCTGGCCTATCTTACCTCCTATATTAAACCAGAGGAGATTGTAAATATCATAGCTGAAAGGCCTCGAGCCGAAAAGATGCTGAGTGAAGAGGAAAAGCTTCGCCAGAGGAGGGGAGATGGCCGAAGCTTCTGAGCAAATGATGGAAGTTCGATTGCAGATACAGCGAGCGTTAGATGAGATCTTCCAATTGGTTGAGGAAGATGAATGGACCAGATACAAGCTGGTGAGACTTGCTGGCACCATTGCATCTGATAAAGCTTATGAGGAAATGCTCATCTTCATAAATTATAGCTATTCAGACCCCAAGGATGTTGATCGCGATTCCTGGGTATTCAGGGATAATTATAATGATCAGGACTTCCAGCGTGTTTTCATCGATAAGGTCTTTGGTTTGATGAATAAAACCCTCCAATCTCTCGATCCAATGACTAGGGTAGCGGCTATGGGCGTCTATCCTTCCAAGTCTAAGCGTGGACGGATATTCTCGCATTGCTCCAAGGAATATTTCACTGATGCCATCAAAGAGCCAGGATCATTCGGATATATCAGCGGACCAAAGGGCAAGCCTTTGGGAGTTGGTAAGAGTGATTTTGCCTGCCGGATGATGGAATTTGTTCTCGAAATGGGTCAATGCGTAGCGACCAACATCGTGATGAAAGATGCTCCTCCTGGAGTAACAAGGATTTTCGGCCTACGCGGACTGGTCGAACTTGCGATCAATAATCTATTCCAAGGAAAGCTTACCTTCGCGTTCCTGGATGAGTTCCTGCAGGTAGTAAGCAAGGAAAAGGCCACAAAGGGCGATTGGGTCAATCTGAAGAAGCTTCTCTATCTATGTCGTAAGATCGGATTGAATATCATCGCGCTGTCGCAAAGAGAGGTAGAAGTTCCAACCGCCATTCAAGAAATGGGTGTATGGCATGTTCAAAAGATAGAGAAAGAGATAATGAGAGTTCACTTTGTGATCAAGGGTATGAGTACGGTCGATGAGATGGTTTATCAGGTCCCTGGAACTAAGCTCAAGTTCCAGACCGGACACCCCGGTTCGTTCAGGCTTGATGACCTCGACATCGATGCGATGCATGATTATCTGATCGAACAGGAAGAGATGGCGTATAAGGAAGGAAAAGAGGTCAATGCATTCAAGCTCATCCTTGACTTTTTGAACCTTGATCGGTCGCAGATCACAAAACAAGATTACATGGCGTTCGCGAAGATCTGCTATGTCAAAGGCATCATGACGCAGAATCAGATCGCAGAATGTGTCTCACTCGATGATCATCCGGTGAATCAGTCGACCATATCCAGATGGCTAACTGCGATGGGGGTTACATAATAAAACTTTAACTTCTATTTAGAAATTTGCAAAAGTTTGAAATGTTGAATTATAACCATTGGTGATACTGGTGATAAGTTTCATGCAATATGCGTGCGCGCCTCCACATTATAGGAAATATGCAGGATTTTTGAGTGATAATTGAAAATATAATTTGATAAGCTTCCATCAAAATAGTCAATCGGGGAAGCCTCTTGAAACCATTGCACATTGCAGCCCTTGTAATTGGTGTAGTAGCGCTTTTGATCGTGATCATATTCGCGACTCTCCTGGTCGTTTCAAATGCCAATTCTTCCGGGAGTTCAGGATCAGGATCCACGTCGGATGATACTCCGACCTATGTCCCGAAGGCGAACCTGCAGATCGTCACCTCGAGCATCGATCAGAGTGTTTGGGGAGATGCGACGGTAACTGTTAAGGTAACCAATACCGGGGATGCCATTGGAATGAAGACGATCCATGTCAAGATCTTGAGCGGGACTAATTCTTATGAGAACACTCTGAAGGTCACATTAGCTCCGGCTGAGACTGCAAGCTATGATATTAAGGTCGATATTCCGTTCGGGACCTCGCTCGACAGTTATGATAGGTGGCTTGAATGAGCCTATTCTAAAACACTTTCATCCATCTTTTTTCCCTGGTCTTTTTCACTTTCGGTGACCTCTTGGAGAAATATCTATCTATATTTCAATAATTCTTATGATACGTTGAAAATGACGTAAGGAAGTACGTGGCCAACCTCCCGAGTTCCAGCTAATTATGAGTCTAGAAATCCTTTCCAATTCTTTCCAGGGGGGGGGGGGGGTTCGAAAAAGTTGGAGGAGGACTAAAATGATCTGCGATGTTGAGAGTTTGGAATTTGATGATATTTTAGACGTGGAATTGAAACTGCGAGCAAAATATAGAATCGCGCTAAAAGATGGGAACTCTGAAACTGTTTGTCTTGAACTATACTTGGAAAGACTCCCTGAGATAAGCATCACGGATGAAAAAATGAAAATAATTTTGGAGGATGCTCGAAAAGAGATCAATCGTCAACTTTTACTTCAAAGTCACTCGAAATCACGACACTTACCTTCGCTATCACGACAATTCCTGGAGTTCCTTCGATCTCAAAAAAACCTATTGTATCCCCCTTCGTAGCTCCCAGTATCTCCCTGGCATCCTTGACTATTGTGATCTGATTGAACCCCTGAACTTTCGAGACACCATCTAAACGTTTTAGTTTCATTCTTATGCGCCATACCATTTACTACATTTAATTACTATTCTCATACCAATATAGATATAGTTATCTCAAAGTCTATGAGATATATTAAATACGTAGAAGCCCATTACTATGAGCAATGAAACTGATAGGAGTTCGCCAGGTCAAGGACCGTTATAACAGCCGCATACCGGCCGAAGGCCTGGATTATATTGGCTGCCAGGAAGGTGATTCCTATGAGATCCTACAGGACCCCAACAGCAAGCGCCTGATCATCCAGAAGGCCATTCGTGGAATCGGGGAGGTTTCGGCGTGAGCTCTGCTCCGCTGCCTAACCAGATAGTCATTGTAAAGTTCGGGGGGGCGGTGGATGCCACGGATGAGACCGAGCAGGAAATTGGCTCTCGAATGGATAGAGAAGTTGAGGGAACAGAACTATCCGGAGACAACCCTGAAGACCTACAAGAGCGAAATTCTACAGGCGATCAAGTTCGGAGAGTCACACAACTGGCCGGACAACCCGAAGAAGTGGGAAGCTTCCCATGCCCAAGAGTATCAAAGGCATGTGAAGAAGTATCGAACCTCGACGCAGATGGGATACATGATGGTAATGCTGCTCTTCCTAGAGCATGTGGGACTATCATGGCCGGAAAAGTTCCGGCTGCGGATCAAGGTAACGAGATCAAGAGTTCGATGGTTGGAGAAAGAACAGACTATTGCAGTGATCTCGTCATGCGAAGATCTCTGGACGAAGACCCTAATGCTGATATTGATATATACAGCACTCAGGGAAACGGAACTTTCAGAGCTGAAGTGGTCGGAGGTCGACCAGGATCATTTGACTGTTCTCGGAAAGGGATCCAAAGGTCGGCGAATAAGATTGACCAGGCAGTTCTGGGAAGCGATCGAACCTTATATGGCGTGGAGGAGGACGATAAGGAACGAATTCTTCATGCTCCATCCAGCCAGGAACGGTCATCCAGTCGGACCATATACAGACGACGGGATCTACTCCGCAATTCATTGTCATGGAAAGCGGATCGGCATATCTCTGGACGTTCACACCTTCAGGCGATCCTGCCTTCGAGATCTTTACTTCGCCGGGATGTCGCTCCCAGAGATCCAGCGATTTGCAGGTCACGAAAGGGTGGAGACCACAATTCAATATCTCGGCCTCAAAGACTCCGATTTAGACAATTCTGTGGACAAATTTCAGCCGAGGTACCATTAAGCATCGAAATTGAACCTAGTTCTTCTATCCAGTCACAAGTCGGTTTAAAAGTCTTTTACCCGAGGCCCGAGCCTATCGGCCGATCGTCGATCCAGGAGCCCCTCACGGCCAGATTCATCAGGATTATAAGCAGGCACACGCTAACCAGGCATCGTCGTGATATTGATGGAATACAAGCTCGTGATCGTGGTGCGCTGGGACCTCAAGCTGTCGGCCGGGAAGATGGCGGCGCAGGTGGCCCACGCCGCGGTCAACTGCGCCCTCGCCGCCAAGAAGAGGAGCCCCGAATGGTTCGACCGCTGGTATGCCGAGGGGCAGCGCAAGGTCGTGGTCAAGGTACCGACCCTGGATGACCTGTACGAGGTCAAGAGCAACGCTGAGGCCCTCCGGCTGGTCACGTCGCTGATCACCGACGCGGGCATGACTGAGATCCCGCCCAATACCGTGACCTGCCTGGGTATCGGCCCGGGACCGAACGACGTGCTAGACAAGGTCACCGGGCACCTCAAGCTGGTATGAGCGTGAAGCGGCACGTGCGCATCCTGGGCATCGACGATTCCCCGTTCGACTTCCGGTCCGAGAGGGCTCTGGTCGTGGGGGTGGTGGCCCGCCTGCCGATGTACATCGAGGGGATCATGCGCACCGAGGTCCAAGTGGACGGTAGCGATGCCAACGAGGCCATCTCGGCCATGGTCGGACGGTCGAGGTACCGGGAACAGCTTCGCCTCATCCTCTTCGACGGAGTGGCTGTCGGGGGTTTCAATGTCATCGACGTGGACATGATGTACCGCCGGACGGGCATCCCCTGCGCCACGGTCACCCGGGAGATGCCCGACTTCGATAAGATGGAGGCGGCCCTCCGAGCTCATTTTCCCGACTGGCAGGAGCGGCTGAGAATAATCAAGCGGAACCCTCTCTTCAAGATCGGTCCCCGCAGAAGATCATTGTTCGCTTCCATCGCCGGGATGGATGCGGAGGCCTTGGAGATGATCCTGGGGGAATGCACCGTCCAAGGCCGCCTGCCGGAGCCGCTGCGGATTGCCCACCTGATATCGAGCGCGATGGTGCGGGGCGAGTCCCACGGCCGGGCCTAGGCTTCCTGATCCAGGGACTGCTTCAGGGTCGAGCAGAACTCGGTGCCGACAGGGTCCTGGCACTCCACCATGACCTCGGTGGCGGAAGGCTTTTGCTTCCGGAGGGTGATGAACACCTTGCTGTCCGGTAGCTCCATAGTGATGACCTTTCCGTTCTTTATCACCTTGTAGCCGATCTTCTGGGTGTCGCAAACCGTCCGGATCTCAGTGGCCAGGGTGTCGCTCTCCTTGTGGAAGAACCGAATGTCGGTTCTTTCGTTCTGGGCCTTGAACCTCGAGTTGTAGGCCATCACCGCTATCAGGAGCATGGCCAGCAACGCGAACACGGCAAAGGTGAGCGGCTGCTCGGGGTCGAGGCCTTTGGTGGTGGACATGAGGGACACCCCGAAGACCGAGGCCGCCGAGATGTAGATCGTTCCCACCAGTCCGGTGGCCAGGCGCTGGGGCATGGTGTTGCGGGCCCAGCAGTCGTAGTGGAGCCGGAGGGCCATGTATGCCGGAACGACCATCAGCGCGGCGAATACCACGACGAGGACGAACAGCGGCGTGAACAGATCGTTATATATCACATAAGAGTAGAGCATCAGCGTCAGGAGCAGGGGCACAGCTACTGCCAAGCCATACTCTATAATGCGCTGTGCCTTGTTCAACCGACGGGCCGCATCCCTTTCGTCGCCCATATCCCATCCCAGTAGGGGATTGAGGCATCTCGATAAATCTCTTTCGACCCCGTTCAGAGAATCTGGATTGCTCAGGCGGTCGAGCCGCCCACTCTTCGTTGCCGGACCGCCGGAAGAGAGCCCGTTGGCGTTAATATTGGTGCGAATGTATACAATTGTGCGTTCTCCTCTCGTCCTCACCCCGGTGAGCCCCGGGGCGCCTCTCCTCCCGTCCTTTGGGCCTGGCCAGCATGTTTTTTCTCTTACCGAATAGTTTTAATATAGATGCCTAATAAGAGTAGCCTGAACGGTCTCTGAAAAACCCTTAACCCTTAAATATAACTACCATAATAAGGAGCCCGCTTCTCACAAAGAAGGTGAATCATTTGGCTAGAGGTCTTTACACGGCTAGGAAGCTCAAGGTCGACCGTCAGAAATTCAGATGGTCAGATAGCACATACAAGCGGAGAATGTTGAAGCTCCGGGAGAAGTCCGACCCCCTGGAGGGTGCGGCTCAGGCCCGTGGCATCGTACTGGAGAAGGTAGGTATCGAGGCCAAGCAACCGAACTCCGCCATCAGAAAGTGCGTCAAGGTCCAACTTATCAAGAACGGCCGTCAGATCACCGCGTTCGCTGTCGGTGACGGCGCCATCAACTTCATTGACGAGCATGACGAGGTCATGGTAGAGGGTATCGGCGGCAGGCTGGGAAGGTCCTACGGCGATATTCCTGGAGTACGTTACAAGGTCGTCCAGGTCAACAATGTCTCCCTCAACGAGCTCGTCAGGGGTCGCAAGGAGAAGCCGGTGAGGTGATATTGTGGAAGGAGAAACTCAAGCTCAAATCGCTAGCGGCGTAATGCTCTTTGGCAAGTACGAGATGACCGGGATTGGCATCAGGGACGGTGGCCTAGCCAAGTACATAGACCTCACCCCCGTCGCCATCCCCCACACTGGGGGCAAGCATGCCAACCGGTCCTTCGGAAAGTCCAAGGTCAGCATCGTCGAGCGCCTGGTGAACAACCTCATGAGGACCGAGGTGTACACTGGCAAGAAGGCAAAGTCGTTGGGAGTGGTCAAGGACGCTTTCGAGATCATCGCCAACAAGACCAAGAAGAACCCTGTGCAGGTTCTGGTGGAAGCGCTCGAGAACGCCGCTCCCCGTGAGGAGATCACTCGGCTGCAGTTCGGAGGTATTTCCGTCCCCAAGGCCGTGGACGTGGCTCCCTGCAGGAGGCTGGACATCGCCCTCAGGAACATCGCCAAGGGAACCGTGGACGCCTCCTTCAAGAACAAGAAGCCGGTAGAGGAATGCCTCGCCGACGAGCTCATCCTTGCTTCCAAGGGCGACATGAATTCGTTCTCTGTTGCCAAGAAGGAGGAGCTGGAGCGCGTTGCATCATCGGCTCGGTAATCAAGATTAACATAGGTGAAATCTTATGGGACGCAAGGAAGACAACATCGCAAGGGCCCAAGCGATCTCCAAGAATCCTGAGTTCATCAGGAACATCGGGACCGCCGCCCACATCGACCACGGAAAGACCACCTTGAGCGACAACCTCATCGCTGGCGCCGGCATGATGTCCGAGGACCTCGCCGGTAAGCAGCTACTGCTCGACTTCGATGAGCAGGAGCAGGCCCGTGGTATCACCATCAACGCCGCCAACGCCTCGATGGTTCACAAGTACAACGGCAGCGAGTACCTGATCAACCTGATCGACACTCCCGGCCACGTCGACTTCGGTGGCGACGTCACCAGGGCCATGCGCGCTCTGGATGGTTGCATTATCCTGGTCTGCGCGGTCGAGGGCATCATGCCCCAGACCGAGACCGTTATCCGGCAAGCCCTCAAGGAGCGTGTCCGCCCTGTTCTGTTCATCAACAAGGTGGATCGCCTGATCAACGAACTGAAGGTCACTCCCGAGGAGATGCAGAAGAAGTTCGTGACCATCATCACCGAGGTCAACCGCCGTATCGCCTCCCAGCTGCCTGAGCCCCTCAACAAGGAATGGCAGGTTAAGGCGGAGGACGGCACTGTTGCCTTCGGTAGCGCGTTCCATAACTGGGCGGTCAACGTCCCGTCCATGAAGAAGACCGGCATCAACTTCGCCAAGGTCTACGAGTACTGCAAGAACAACGACCAGAAGACCTTGGCCAAGAAGGCCCCGGTCCACGAGGTCCTGCTCAACATGGTTATCGAGCACGTCCCCAACCCCCTTGACGCTCAGAAGATCCGTATCCCGGTCATCTGGAAGGGCGACAAGGAGTCCGAGGTCGCGAAGACCATGCTCAACTGCGACGCCAAGGGTCCGGTCGCCCTAATGATCACCAAGATCATCGTCGACCCCCATGCTGGCGAGGTCGCCATCGGCCGTCTGTTCTCCGGCACCGTCACCAGGGGCATGGAGCTATGGGTGTCCGGAATGCCCAATCCCCAGAGGACCCAGACCATCGCCCTTAGCGTCGGCGCGGACAGGATTCCCATCGACCACATGGAAGCGGGCAACATCGTTGCCGTGGCCGGTCTGAAGGATGCCATGGCCGGTTCCACCGTAAGCTCGGACAAGGCCATGGAGCCGTTCGAGAAGATCTCCCACTACACCGAGCCGGTCGTCACCGTGGCCATCGAGGCCAAGCACATGAAGGACCTGCCCAAGCTGGTCGAGGTCCTCAGGACCGTGGCCAAGGCCGATCCCTCCATCCAGGTCGAGATCAACAACGAGACCGGCGAGCACCTGCTGTCGGGCATGGGTGAGCTGCACCTCGAGATCACCACCTACCGTATCGTCAACGATCATAAGGTCGAGATCAAGTCCTCCCCGCCCATCGTGGTGTACAGGGAGAACGTCAAGAACAAGAGCCCCGCCTTCGAGGGCAAGTCCCCGAACAAGCACAACCGCTTCTTCGTGGAGGTATCCCAGCTGGAGCAGCCCATCGTCGACGCCATCAAGAGCGGCGAACTGGTGGTCGAGGGCAAGATTAAGGATGCCAAGGAACTGGCCAGGAAGCTGCAGGACCTGGGCATGGACCGTGACGAGGCTAGGGGCGTTGTCATGTTCAAGGACAACAACGTCTTCATCGACGGTACCAAAGGTATCCAATACCTGAACGAGACCATTGAACTGTGCAAGCAGGGATTCGAGGAGGCAATGAACCTCGGACCGCTCGCCCAGGAAAAGGTCATGGGGCTGAAGGTAAAGCTCGTGGATGCCAAGCTCCACGAGGACTCCATCCACAGGGGTCCGGCGCAGGTCATCCCCGCGTTCCGGTCCGCTGTCTACGGTGCGATGTGCCTTGGTAACAGGATCCTAATGGAGCCGCTCACCAAGATCTACATCAACTGCCCTGAGTCCGTCATGGGCGACGCCCTGCGCGAGCTGCAGCAGAGGCGCGGTACCATCGAGGACATTCATCAGGAAGGCGAGGCGACGATTATCGCCGCCAAGGCGCCGGTCGCCGAGATGTTCGGATTCGCTTCCGCCATCCGCGGTGCCACCCAGGGCCGTGCCCTTTGGTCCACTGAGAACTCGGGATTCGTACCAGTCCCGAACGAAATTCAGACCAAGGTTGTAGCCGAGATCAGGACCCGGAAGGGACTGAAGCCAGAGCCGTACGACGCTGCGTACTATTCGGGCTGAGCGCTGAACAACGATTAAATACGAAAAATGGTATGGAGTAAAAACTCATATAACAGTATATAAACGTAGGAGGCAGTAAAAATGGCAGAGAAACCACACTTGAATCTAGTCTTTATCGGTCACGTTGACCACGGCAAGTCCACCTCCGTAGGCAGGATGCTTGCCGACACTGGAAACGTAGATGCGTACCTCATCGAGAAGTACAGGAAGATGGCTGAGGAGAAGGGAAAGGCGACCTTCGAATTCGCATGGGTCATGGACTCCCTGAAGGAAGAGAGGGAGAGAGGTGTCACCATCGACGTCGCCCACAAGCGGTTCAACACCGACAAGTACTACTTCACCGTCATTGACGCCCCTGGTCACCGTGACTTTGTCAAGAACATGATCACCGGTACCTCCCAGGCTGATGCCGCAGTCCTTGTCGTGGACGCTGGCGCTGGACCTCAGGCCCAGACCAAGGAGCACATCTTCCTGGCCAGGACCCTTGGCGTGAAGCAGATCATCGTTGGCCTCAACAAGATGGACGCCACCAAGCCTGCCTACTCTGAGGAGCAGTACAAGAAGGTCAAGGAAGAAGTCGGCAAGATCCTGAAGTCCATCGGATTCAAGCTCGACGAGGTCCCCTTCATCCCCTACTCCGCTTTCAAGGGCGACAACGCCACCAAGCCGTCCGCCAACATGCCCTGGTACAAGGGGCCCACCCTGCTGGATGCGCTGAACAACCTGAAGGAGCCCGCAAAGGCCACCAACCTGGCGCTCAGGCTGCCTATCCAGGATGTATACACCATCACCGGTATCGGCACCGTCCCTGTGGGCCGTGTCGAGTGCGGTGTGCTGAAGCCTGAGACCAAGGTCATGTTCGAGCCCGCCCACGTCGTCGGTGAAGTCAAGAGCGTGGAGATGCACCACGAGCAGCTTCCCGCTGCCTACCCCGGTGACAACGTCGGCTTCAACGTCCGTGGCATCGCCAAGAATGATGTCAAGCGCGGCGATGTGGCCGGTCCGGTCGACAACCCGCCCTCGGTGGCTAAGACCTTCACCGCCCAGATCATGGTCCTGAACCACCCCTCGGTCATTACTGTCGGGTACACCCCCGTCTTCCACATCCACACCGCTCAGGTGGCCTGCACCTTCCTGGAGCTCCAGAAGAAGCTGGACCCCGCGACCGGTGCCGTCAAGGAGGAGAACCCCCAGTTCCTGAAGACCGGTGACGCTGCGATCGTCAAGATCCAGCCCTCCAGGCCGATGGTCATCGAGAAGGCCAAGGAGTTCCCCCAGCTCGGCAGGTTCGCTATCAGGGATATGGGCCAGACCGTTGCTGCAGGTATCTGCCTGGACGTCGAGAAGAGGGTAATGTAAACCCCTTCCTCCCAAATTTTTGGGGGACTAATCTATGGCACAGAGAGCAAGAATATCGCTGAGCGGCACTGACCCCAAGAAGGTCGACAGTGTCTGCGGACAGATCAAGTCGATCTCCCAGAGGACCGGTGTCGCCATCCGCGGACCTATCCCCCTGCCCACCAAGCGCTTGGTGGTCCCGGTGAGGAAGAGCCCCGACGGAGAGGGCTCGGAAACCTGGGACAGGTGGGAGATGAGGATCCACAAGCGTCTTATTGATCTAGACGCTGACGAGCGTGCACTGCGCCAGCTCATGAGGATCCAGGTCCCTGACGGCGTCAATATCGAGATCGTCCTCAGGTCCTAAGCGGCGAAACCCCTTCTGAAACGATTTACCCACCAATTTTCTTTTTGTTTCATTCACTCGTTTGCTCGTGTTCCTTCGTTCGAAAGCATAGAAACATTTTCTATCCTGAGTCGTATCATGCTCCGATAAGATGCGGAGTGATCAGGTCAAGAAGGGACTGGACAAGGCCCCGAGCAGGAGCCTTCTGCGAGCTTCAGGTGTGACTTCCGAGGACATGGACAAGCCGTTCATCGGGATCGCCAACTCCTGGAACGAGATCGTCCCCGGGCACGTCCACCTCAACAAGCTGGTGGATGAGGTCAAGCGGGGGATCGTGGAGGCCGGGGGTGTGCCCTTCGTCTTCGGAGTGCCGGCGGTGTGCGACGGCATCACCATGGGCCATTCGGGCATGCGGTTCTCTCTCCCTTCCCGAGAGACCATCGCCGATTGCGTGGAGATCATGGACAATGCTCACATGTTCGACGGGTGGGTCGGGATAACCAACTGCGACAAGGTCACCCCGGGCATGCTGATGGCCGCCGGCCGCCTCAACATCCCGGCGATCATGGTCACCGGGGGAGCGATGGAAGCGGGTACTCTGGACGGGCGGGAGATCGACCTCCAGGACATCTTCGAGGCGCTGGGGGAGCACGCCGCCGGAAAGAGGACCGCGGACGAGGTCATGAGGGTCGAGTGCGCTGCCTGTCCGGGAGAGGGCTCCTGCTCCGGCCTGTTCACGGCCAACACCATGGCCTGCTTGACCGAGGCCATGGGGATGAGCCTGGTGGGCTGCGGCACGTCGCTCGCCATCAGCAAGAAGAAGCGGGAGATCGCCCGCGCCACCGGCCGCCGCATCGTGGAGCTCGTCCGCGACAACGTGACGCCTCGGAGCATAGTCACCGAGGCCTCGATGCTCAACGCCATCAAGGTTGACATGTCCATCGGCGGGTCGACCAACACCGCCCTCCACCTGCCGGCCATCGCCCACGAGTTCGGCATCGAGATCGATCTGCGCACCTTTGATGAGCTGTCGCGGCAGGTGAAGCATATCACCTCCATCCGTCCTTCCGGCCCCTATCACATCGCTGACCTGGAGCGCGCCGGGGGCATCCCCGCGATCCTCAAGCGGCTCAAGGGTCAGCTGTCCAACGAGGACACCGCCTCGGGCAGGAAGCTCTACGAGATCGCGGATGAAGCAGTCATCGCCGACGAGGAAGTGATTCGTCCCTTTAGCCGTCCGTTCCACGAGCAGGGGGGGATCGCCGTGCTATACGGCAACCTCGCCCCGGAGGGCTCGGTGGTGAAGCAGGCCGCGGTCTCGGAGAAGATGATGCACTTCGCCGGGAGAGCGAGGGTGTTCGACTCGGAGGCTCAGGCCATGGAAGCCATCATGGCCGGCAGGATTGTCAAGGGTGACGTTGTCGTTATTCGCTACGAGGGGCCGAAGGGCGGTCCGGGCATGGCAGAGATGCTCTCCCCCACCTCCCTCATCTCCGGTATGGGCCTGTCCAACGACGTCGCGCTGATCACCGACGGCCGGTTCTCCGGGGCCACCCGGGGGCCGTGCATCGGTCACGTGTCCCCGGAGGCTTATGCCAAGGGTCCGATCGCCGCGGTGAGGGAAGGCGACGCAATAACCATCGATATACCCGGCCGCAAGCTGCAGCTCGAGATCACCGATCGGGAGATGGAATGCCGGCTCAAGGAGGTGCGGATCGTCGATCGTCCGGTGACCGGCATCCTGGCCAAGTACCGCAAGCTGGTGGGGAGCGGGGCCCAGGGCGCCGTGCTGAAGTGAGGTCGCCCCGACCATCGGAGAACGACCGGCCTCGTGGTCCGCGCCGGTTCACGGCTTAGTCCGTGAATGTACCACCGAGGTCGCTATCTTTTTTCCATATTACCTTTGCACGCTATGCTGGGTACATGGGAACCTATTTATCCGAAATGGCGCTACGAGGGAGACAAGGGCGGATAGATCAGCTCGGAAGATCGCGTGATTTGCAATCACGAGGCCCCGGGTTCAAATCCCGGTCCGTCCACCATTACACTGGCTAACTTCAAAAATGCCCGTTTTAGGGCAAATCACATTTTTCTGATACTAGCGGTATTGTTCCATTGCTCGGTTCATATCGTCCCTATCAAGCCCTAGATAGTGCATTGTAACCTTCGTGTCCGAATGCCTCAATACCCTAGCTATCTCCTCGATAGGGACTCCTGCCCGATGCATCATTCTGCCGCCCGTTCGCCTTAGGTCATGGTTGGAGATCTCCATTCCTAGGGTCCGGCCAAAGTTCTTTAGAAATGAGTCAATGGCCGTTTTCTTGTATGCGTGAAGTTACCCGTTCCGTTCTTAGATAAAGAGATTGTCGGGCGCAACAACCAAGGGTTGTTTCCTGAGCGCCTTCTGAACCTCTTTCTCTCGAACCTCGGTAAGATGTTTCTCTAATATGGCAGCAGTTCTGGATGCCAAGCGATGTCGGCATGTTTCCCTCCATACCTGCCCTTTTCATGGACATGGATGAAGGATTTCTGCCAGTTTTGAAATCGCTTACCTTTAGCCTTAGGAGTTCAATCCTGTCCGTCATAAGATCCAGCTCACAATGAATTATCATCTTGGCAATGCCAGTAGCATTGAGCTTCAGGCTCAGGGCTTCGTCATCGCTTAGCCATTTGATATTAGGCGAATCCAGATTGCCATAGCTCAGTCTAATGCACCTTACCTCGTTGTTTCCCGCTCATCTCAGGAATTTAAAGAGGCGTTTTATCTGGTTAGATCGGTAGTTGCTTGACTGCCCTTCTAAGAAATCGTCCTTGAGGTAATCCAGCTCCTTTCGGCAAATTCGCGAGGATTCACCGTCATTTTTGCATCCCTCAAGGCTCCAAACATGTAAACCAAGGTCCGGCGGAGTCGTTGATGGTCTCCGGGCTTCTCTGTCCAGATTCTAGTTCCTTTAGATAGTCCTCTATCTCGTCCTCGAGGAGCCTCCATACTCTAGGCATCTTAGCTCCTCTGAAGGGAACAATGGGCAGAGATAGACGTAAATTTATCGAACGATTCCGAAGCCCCGTCTCGGGCATCGGTAAGCGATTTAACTGGCATCATTCTGGGAATCCACCCGGTTTTGTACCCTAGCCCTACGGATCCTCTGCTTGACAGTTTGATGACTGATGCCCAATCTCTCCCCGATCTGCCGAAGGGAAGGCCTTGGGCTCGAAGCCTCTCCATTTTTTCGGTGAGCTCGTGCTTAGGCGGTTTCCCTAGCTTCCTGCCCTCCGCCCGGGCTCTAGCGAGTCCGCCTTAGTCCCTTCCCTATCAAGTCCAACTCGAGCTCTGCGACCGCCCCAAGGACTGTCAAAAGGAGTCTTCCAGCAGGGGCTTTTGGTGTCCATTTCCTGATCCATACAGACCAGGGCCACTTTGAAACTGTCGAGGTTCTCTATGATACCCAATAGCTGCTTTCCCGATCGGGCTAATCGGTCCAACCTGACAATTAGAACGGCATCGAAGTGTCGAGCTCTGCCCTCACGGAGCATCCTCTCTAGGCTGGGCTTTAGGGCTCTCCCGCTGATATATTGGGGATAAAAAAAGGAAAAGAAGATGGTTTGGTATTTTCATCGCAGCCTCCATCTAGAGTCTGTCAGCCTGAGCTTCCGCAAGTCTGAGCATAATTGACTGGCATTCGTTAACGTCTCCCACTCCCAACATCTTCACCATGTAGACGCCCTTGTGGAAGAAAACCCAACAGCCCGTCAGCGGTGTTGGCGAGTTGCTTGTGAACATTACTCCTCCATCACCAATAGAGTCTAGGGATGTTTGGTTCCAGAAACTGCTATTCTGAAATGAATTCGGGGATATGGCCTCGAGGTATTGCTCCTTTGCCTGTTCCGCGGAATGCATCTCCGCCACTATGATCGTACACGAACTGTGTCCTGTGGCGTTCTCGAGTTCCATGCAGGACAGCGCCGTATTTTTCGCCCCATCCAGCGAATAGGTTATGTTCCGCAGATCTAGCGTGGTCTGAGTCCAATCGCCATGAAGACCCGGTATCAATTCCATGTCTTGCGCTTTGAGAATGACATTCTTCGGAGGCGGATCGAAGACGCCAGCTACCGCCGCCCCTGAGATGATAATAGCAGCTACAATGCCTACAATCGCTATCACTAAATGAATCCGTTTCATCCAATTCCCCATCTTGAATGAGGTTGGGAGATAAATAACACTTTTATAAATAAAAGAAAATGAAGGGTTTTTATTTACTTTTCATAACTTCAGGGCGATTTGCCCGATTTGGGGTATTTTGAGGACCTACACAGTAACTTTCTCGTTCAGAAATCCCGGTCCATCCACTATTTTACAGACCTTTCCAGAATTGCCCTTTTAGGGCAGGCTGGAATATAATTAACTGATTTGAGGGACGCTGTTCCAGTGTGGGTGGATTCCTCGGTCGCTATTCCTCGCTGACGATGGATGCCAGGACTACAGCCTCATCGAGCCTGAGGACGCTATTGAGTGACCATCGGAGCTCGATCCCATGACGCAGATAGTATCAGGACTTAGTGGCAAGAGAGTGTCTTTGAGCGATGTCTCGTTCAAGCTTAGGGCAGAGCATGGCCGCTGCGATTCCCCTTCGATCGTCGTCCATTCGCGCCATGAGCATGATCGAGAGGAGCAGAGTCTGCACCTTCGCGTAGTCATTGGCCAGTGCGAGCGAGGTGTATCTCCTCGGTAGTTTTCGCAATCTCCTCGCATACAATGAACGACACACCCATGGTGTGCAGGAAGCAAACGTCGCTCCGATTATTCTGAAGATAACCATAAAGTTTGGTTCTGCTATATTCAAATCGGGGAAGCATGAATAGGAAATTGATATTGATAGCTGTCGCCATTGTAGCAATTGTTCTGGTTAGCATGACTCTATTCCAATCCACGCCTATCAGGACGCCATCTGAGAAAGCAGTTCTCATCGTCTCGGATTTGCATGAAAAAGGGTGGAAGCAAAACGTCATTTATGGTCCAGCTATGAACTATGTAGTATCTGATGACTCATGCACGTCATCGATGGAATGGACAAACTCAACCGGAATGCAAGCGGCGATTGTTATCGATCTATACCATTTCAATTCGACCGAAGCAGCTCGAGTAATATTCGGCTCCATACTCTCTGGATTCGAAAATAATACATCTAGAAACGTTGCTTTGATAGCAGCCGGCGATGCGGCGTTTATGCTGGATGATATGCACACAATACTCGATGTCGATCAATGTCAGAATATCTATGTCGTCAAAGGCAGTTATTTGGCAATCATGCAGTTCGGCTGGAACAATTCATTCGGATGGACCAGTTCGAACATTACTCAGGTTGCACAAATACAGGCTGAGAAGATGGTTTAAAAATGAAGATATTGACGCCAGGAATTCAACTGACCATAATTAAAATCATCCGGGGAAGCGGAAGGAATCGGAGAATTGTTTAACCAGCCATGTCTACGGAAGTGATATGATCTGCGTGCTAATGTATGCTGAATGCTTCCTATCGCTTAAAGGCGTAATCTATTCAATAGGTTCTGAATGTATGGTTTTTATTTGATTGTAATCGGATACATCGTTCGGGGAAGTTAATGCCAGAGTCAAAATTAGATGAATTAAAATAATCCGATGAGGAAAAAGTAAGAACGGAAACGAAGAACCCATTTACCACCACCAAAGAAAAAAAGACTCGAAAACTCTGGCTCGCCACTCTAGCCATTGTCGCCGTGGTAATTGTTGCAATCGCCGCTGTCATCGCTTTCCGGTATATTCTAAACGGAACTCATATCGATGGATACTCAGCAAGACTGACTCTTGACGGACATACGGCCAATGTGACCTACAGCGTCACTCTGGTCAATGGCAGATCGGCAGATCAGACGGTGGAACTACACTGCATCAGCTACATCGGAAACAGCTCCTCATGGGGGAATTGGACAGGAGACTACGCTGTCATCACTGTACCAGCAGGGCAGACCATCGTGGCCGACATCACTTTCGATACATCTCTACCTGAGACATTCTTCATTGGTAATTCGGATCCACCTAAGTTATTGGGCTACACTTGTGAAATTGTTGAGAATACACATTGTCCCACGAATATCTGACGCTCAGTATTGTGCGGAAGATCACATAGGATGGGCTGACCGACTGGGTCATCTGGAATATCTAGACGAAGGGCCCGATGCTCGGCGCATAGGGCGTCTAACCCACCATAGCGACGCCGGGGGATCATGTCGGGATCGTAAAGAAGAACGTCGTCCCCTTGCCCGGTTCGCTCTCGAACCATATTCTGCCGCCGTGACGCTCCACGATCTTCTTGCATATCGCCA